>JAFTXD010000017.1 GCA_017461775.1 Lachnospiraceae bacterium | reverse complement strand
GACATACCATACCTTCCGCCCCGGCTTCTCTCCATTTCAAAGCTCTTTAATACCATCCACCATCCATAGTGATGATTTGGCCAGTCATATAGGTGGGGGCGGATGCCAGCTGTAGGGCAAGCCGTGCTACTTCCTCGGGGGTGCCCAGTCTGTCTGCCGGGATTTCTGCAGCAAGGGCTTCTAAATCCTCTTCGCTGAGATTTTTACGATTCATGTCTGTATCGATGACGCCACAGGCGATGGCGTTGACAGTGATGCCGCTGGGAGCCAGCTCCTTGGCCAGAGCCTTGGTGAAGCTGTTCAGACCGCCCTTGGATGCGGAATAAGCGACCTCCATGGAAGCTCCTACATTTCCCCAGACAGAGGAGATATTGATGATACAGCCAGCTTTTTTACGCAGCATAAGGGGCACAGCGTGCTTACTGGTGAAGAAGGCGGAGGAGAGATTGGTGGAGATGATACGGTTCCATTCCTCCGGCGTCATATCTGTAAGAAGTCCAAAATGAGCGATGCCGGCATTATTAATAAGTACATTCAGGTCTTCTATCTCTGAGAACATTTTCGTAACATTTTCGTAATCGCCACAATCTGTTTGAAAGATTTTTACTGCCACACCATAGTCGTTTTTGAGTTTGTCGCTGAATTCCGCTAAAATATCCATGGAATGCAAACAGGTCAGATATAAATCATAGCCCGCCTTTGCAAATTCCAACGCCAGCGCCTTGCCGATTCCTCGGGAGGCACCGGTGATTAATACTTTTTTATTCATAGTGTCCCTCACATCATATCTAATAAATTTGTCTAAGTATATCACAGATTTACCACTTTATTCCAGTAAAATTGCCCAATATTATGAGCGTAAAATATTGACAAAAGGTAACAATAATGATATATTTGTTAACAGTTGTAACAAATACGTAATAATTTATAATAAAGAGTTAATTTTTGGAGGTAATCATGTTAAGAAGTTCTGTAAAAGCGGGAGTGCTGATACTGGCTGGCGTGATGCTGTGCAGCAGCATGGATGTGCAGGCATCCGGTCTCTCGTCCGTCCTTCCTAACGGTGGTATTAATATAGCGCTTGCCCAGGGGACTTCCCTGGAAAGTATGTCCCTGAATGCGGGAAAGACCGACGTGGTACTGGAGACCGTGGTTTCCGCATCGGAAGTGGATGAAGCAGCAGCGAAGGCGAAAGCAGAAGCCAGAGCGGCAGCAAAAGCGAAGGAACTGGAAACACTTAGAAATATGGTAATTGCGGATGTAAACCGTTATGTGAATATCCGCAGCATCCCCAGCGAGGATGGCGAGGTTCTGGGAAAATTATATGACAATTCTGCCGGCGTACTGGTATCAGAGCAGGACGGCTGGTATGAGATTACCTCAGGAACTGTGACCGGCTTTGTAAAGGCTGAGTATGTGGTTACCGGTGATGCGGCGGTAGAGCTTTCGAAGGAAGTAGGAACCCGCCTGGCTACCGTACAGTGTGACGGATTGTATGTCCGCAAGGAGCCGTCCACCGATGCGCCCATCTTGGGAATGGTGGCTTTTGAAGATGAACTTTTAGTATATGAAGAAACGGATGAGTGGATTAAGGTAGATACCGTGGAGGGTGACGGATATGTATCCGCAGAATATGTAACCCTTCATACCGAGTTCGTGCAGGCAGAATCCAGAGAAGAAGAAGAGGCACGATTAGAAAAGGAGCGTCAGGAAAGGGAAAAGGCGCAGAAGGCAGCACAAGCTGCTGCTAAGAAGAAGGTAATTACTTATGTATCCAGCGATGGAGGCACAGAGATGGGCCGTGCAGTTGCAGAATATGCACTGCAGTTTGTAGGCAATCCATATAAGTGGGGTGGCACCAGCCTGACAAAGGGTGCGGATTGTTCCGGCTTTGTCATGAGCGTATACGAGAACTTTGGTGTGTCCCTGCCTCATTCTTCCGCAGCAGACCGTAAGCAGGGCTATGCGGTGGATGGTCTGGAGAATGCCCAGCCGGGAGATTTGATTTGCTATTCCGGTCACGTGGCACTTTATATCGGTGATGGAGAAATCGTGCATGCAGCGTCCAAGAAGAGCGGCATCAAGGTTTCCAGAGCGGATTATAAGAAGATTTTGGCAATTCGCCGTATCTTCTAACAACCATTGGAATCTAATAAAGGGAATGTAGAAAGAGATTGTTTTTTGCAATCTCTTTCTTTTTTTGGCGGAAAATGTATGTGTACGAATAGTCTAAAAAAGGTGTAAAATAGGCAAAGGATTTAACTTAAAATAGGTAAAAGTAGAATTTTTATGTTGAGGAAGCATACTCATGAGCATAACTTACAATGAAGTTGTAAAACGTTGGAGAGAAGAAAGAAATCGATTGGACTTATCGCAAGAGGAGATGGGGCGCTTTGTACATATTACGCAAACAAATTATAGCAAAGTGGAGAAGGCATTGCGGCGCTTAAGCTTTTATGAGCTAAAGTATATGTGTGATACAGAAATTGATGTGCATTATAGCTTTACTGCACAGCGAGGAAATAATCACTATGACGAATTATTAGAAGGCCTTAGCTATCCGGAAGTGTTTTGCTATTTAAATATTATTTATTCTCTCGCAACATTGAGAGGTAAAAATGGCAATAATGCTCCGTGGAAAGATGTTTATGAAAAGGTGAAGTACGTTCCCCTTCTGGAAGAAAATCCATTTTCAAAAAATATCTGGCTTATATTAAGACATTCCATGGGGTGGCAGCAGCAGAAAATGGCAGAGGTACTGGGCGTAGATATCAAGAAACTCAGGGATTTAGAGAATGGAAGAAATTTGCCGGATAGTGAGCTGCTTTGCCGATTATATGAACTGTTCAACATTCCTCCCGCAGTAATTATCAAAGACAAAAGAGGTATTTCCAGCGAGATATCTATACTTTTAGAAATGCTGGATGTGGACTCAAGGCTGGAGGTATGTGAAATACTTAGGGCAATAAGGATGAAACGTGATGCCTGCCATTAGATTGAGGAAGTAAAACCAGAACATGGAGTAGACTGCCGGTGAACTTTTGGTATACGGAGGAAAAATATGTCATATGTACAAGTCGGAGTTAGGATTAGAGAATTGCGGGAAATAAAGCACTACTCAAGAGAAATGCTGGCAGAGAAAATAGATTTATCGGCAAAATTTCTCTATGAAATTGAATTAGGAAAAAAAGGCTTTTCTGCGGAGACCTTATGCCGTTTATCCAAAGCCTTGTCCGTGAGCTGTGATTATATAATGTTTGGAGAAGAAAGCGAAAATTACAATGTGGAGAAAATAGCCTGTGCATTAGAAACGCTGGAGCCGGAGCAAATGGAAAAAATGCATGATATTATTAAGGTGTTATATGAGATATGTAAGGCATTGTAGCAGATAGAGTGGCAATATAGTTCCTATCAACACTACCTTTTGTTCGTTGTATAGTTCAAAAAAGAATTATATATTGATAAGACATGAACTAAAAAAACTTTATCGCACTACAATGATAAAGAAACTTACAAGAGGAGGAAGACTATGAACTACCAGAAGAAACGTCTGTTTCATCGGGCGCTGAGCTTTATCTTAATGCTCACCCTGCTGATGACAGACAGCAGCATGCTCAGCCTTTCTGCATCCACGGTATCCGGTGGAAATGCAGTGATTACAGAGGTGGAAGCAGAAGAAGTAACTACCGTTTCCGGTAATGATGCGGCGGATATCCCTGAAAATGGTGATGCGTCCGCAGAGGAGGAAATGGAAGAGGAGGAGTATATCCCGGAGATAATCACTGTCTCAGGAAATACCCCTGTAAGGGAACCGGAGGATTTCTATGAGAAACCGGAAGTGGAAAACTACGGGGAACTGGTTTCCTTTGATGAAAAGAGCCGTACCTATAAGACCGGCGAGAGAAGCTATGTCACTGTCATTGGAGCGGATGCGTCCACTTACATTGACGAGGACGGAAAGCTTACTCCGGTGGATAATACCCTGGTGGAGAACCCGGTTTCTACCCTGGGCACGGTAGGAGGCAGAAGCTATGTAAACAGTGCCAACGATTACATGGCAATGTTTAACGAATCTGCCGCGCCGGGTGAGGCACTCTACAGCTGTATTTATGGGGACTATGTCCTTAGCGTGATTCCCATGGAGGGCAGCTTTGCCAGTGGCGTGACCAGAGATAACGCCATCCGTTACAATAACGTATTTGAAAACATCGATTACCAGTACACCTTAATCGGTGGAAGTGTAAAGGAAGATATCATTCTGCTGGATAGAACGGCGAAAAATACCTTCTCCTACCTGGTACAGGCAGAGGGACTTTTGTACGTTCAGGAAGATAATACCCTGTACTTTTACGAGGAAGGCACGGACCCATTTGCAGAAGCCGTTTTCGCATTTGATGTGCCTGTGATGGAGGATGCCGCAGGAGAAGTAAGCTTTGCCCTGCGTATGGACACCGCAGAAACCCCGGACGGCGTGGCAGTGACTGTGACCGCCAGTGAAAGCTGGTTAAATGCCCCGGAGAGAGTTTATCCGGTGCGCATTGACCCTACCGCCATTAACGTTAGTGGCAGTGCCATCCGCATTGCCTGCGCAGAGCAGGGAAGCCCTAGTATGGCCATCGGTGATAACGGCTATCCTTATGTAGGCTATGATGACGGTGAAAAATCCGGTAACTTAGAAAACTACGGCACCGCCCATAAGGAGTGCCGCTCCTATTTTGCCATTGATTATGACTTTGCATCCCTGGCAGAGGAGCCGGAAATCGTATCGGCAACCCTAAACGTAGCACAGCAGACCTGCTGGAGCAAGGGTAAGACCATGTTTGGCGTTTATATGGTGGAACAGCCATGGAGAGTAAATTCTCTGACATGGAATAACCAGAAGGATTATGGACACTCTTTCCTGTCTTCTCAGTACGCAGCTCCGGTCTCCAGAGAGATGTTGTCCTTTGATGTGACTGAGGCAGTAAGCGCCTGGGTGAATGGAAGCGCAGAGAATAATGGTCTGGTGATGAAGACTCATATTCAGGGCACGGCGAGTAGTGAAGCTGTGGGCGCATACATGCAGTGTGAGGTGCTTTACAGCAGTGCCAATGAGCGCTATGCCCCGAAGTTAATCATCTCCTGGACCGGAGATGCCACCGATTTATCTTCGCTTACACTGGACGATACCACCATCAGTATTTATCCGGTGGTAGCAAAGAATTCCGATAAATGTACCACCACCTTAGGCGTGGCAGCCCACGGACTGGCAAAGCCCGGAAGCACCGTGACCTACAGATTAATCAATGGCACCACAGGAAGTGTGGAGGCAGAGGAAAGCCTGCTTTACCCGGATACTACAAAGTACACTGCTTTTTCCAGTGCCATGGAGTATAAGAGAAGACTTTCCAACTGGCAGAGTGAGGTGTTTAGTAATCTCACTCCGGGTGTGGTTTACCGCATCGAAGCGTATGCAAGCATGGATGGGGAGACGGGGGAAACCGTTACCTCGGACAGCTTTTTAATCTACGAGGAGCAGACCTTTGACCTGGTTCCTAAGATTGCGAACCATTACAGGGTATCCTTAGATACCATCATGTCCGACATGCGTATGCAGGACTGTCTGACCAAGGCGGGCAATAAGCTCTTTATCCGTAACCCGGGCAATACTGCAGCATATGTATCCGGCGAGCCGGATATTCTTACCCAGATTCTGGTGGATGGACTTCTCCTTGGAAGGGCAGAGGATTGTGAGTTTGGATTTGAGCCGGTGAACTTAAATACCGGTAACTTCTACATGTCCCAGAGAGATGTGACCATGGCGGATATCGGGGGCGATTTTACCTTTGATAGAACCTACAATTCCAAGGCTGCGGGCTTTTCCGGAAGCTTTGGCTATGGCTGGAGCTTTGCCTATGATGAGAGACTGGGCGAGCTTGCTGATGGCAGCATTCTGTGGCTGAAGGGCGATGGAGGCGCCATTACCTTTATGGGGACCCCGGAGGGCTACAGCGCACCGGCGGGACAGGACTATACCCTGACCACGGTAGGGGACGATTACCGCATTACGGACAAGGCCACCGGAGAGGTGCATCAGTTTGATGCATTCGGTCTCCTTGTGAAATGTATCGACATCAGCGGAAACACTGTGACCCTATCCTATGATGGAAACTACTGTCTGCAGAAGATTACTTCCCCATCCGGTAAGGAATTTAAGATAACTCTGGATGAGAAGGAGCGTATCACCGCCATCACCCAGCCGGACGGCTATGGAGTGACCTTCACCTATGATGCGGCGGGTAACCTTGTGAAGGTGGTAAATCAGGCCGGCTACGTAAGAAGCTATGCCTATGATGGAAACCACTACATGACCTCCTGGGCAGATGAAAACGGAAACACCGTCATCGTCAACGAATACGATGCCCAGGGAAGAGTGGTAAAGCAGACGGACGCAGAGGGCGGCGTGGTGACTCTTTCCTATGCTGAGGGACAGACTACTACCACCGATGCAAACGGCAACGTGACCGTATACACCTACGATGAAAGCTACCGCACCACCGGTATAGCGTACCCGGATGGAACCAGTGTTTCCAAGGTGTATAACGCAGCGGGCTATGTTTCTGCGGAAACGGACAGAGAAGGTGTGAAGACCACCTTTACCTACGACGGAAACGGCAACCTGCTTTCCCAGACAAGGGAGGACGGCAGCAAGCAGACCTATACCTACAACGACTTAAATCAGGTGACCAGCGTCACCGACTACGCAGGTGCCACCACTATATACGTTTATGATGAGAAGGGCAGACTCTTATCTGTAACTGACGGAGAGGGAAGCACTACCTCTTACACCTATGATGAATTAAACCGCGTCACCGGCATGGTGGATGCAAGCGGTAACAGCACTGCATTTGAGTATACCGGTGCCGTGGTGAGCAAGGTGACCGATGCCCTTGGCGGCGTGACCACTTATGCTTACGATGCCATGAACCGGGCTACCGCAGTGACCGACGCAGAAGGCAATACCACCCAGACCATTTATGACGCCTTGGGAAGAGGCGTGCAGGAAGTGGACGGCCTTGGAAATGTGACCACCTATGGGTATTCTCCGGTGGGTGAGGTGCTTTCCATCACCGATAAGGAGGGAAAGGTAACCACCTTCACCTACGATAAGCTGAGCCGCATGCTGGGCGGTACAGACCCCTTGGGAAATACCCTGACCTATACCTATGATGCAAATGGTAACAAGCTCACCGAAACCAATGCGGAGGGTGAGGTAATCAACTATACCTACGATACCATGAACCGTGTGGTAGCAGCTACGGACGCAGAAGGCAATACCGAAAGCTACACCTATAACGGCAGGGACAGCATTGTAACCATCACAGACCGCAGGGGCGGCACCACGGTGCGCACCTATGATAAGGTGACCGGAGCCCTTGTGACGGAGACCGATGCGGAAGGAAGCACGACCTCTTATACCTCCGATGCTCTGGGAAGAGTGACCGGCATTACCTATGCGGATGGAAGCGCAGAGTCCTACACCTATGATAAGGCGGGCAGACTTTCCGGCTACATAAACAGAGCCGGCTTGGTGACCACCTACACCTATGACAAGAACGGCAATGTCATCACTATCGCTGAGGGCGAGCATACCTACCAGTATCGCTACGATGCATTAAACAGACTGGTAGAGACCACCGACCCTCTGGGAAATAAGAATAGCTACACCTACGATAAGGTGGGCAATGCCATCAGCGTAACCGACGGAAACGGAAATGCCACAAGCTACGCTTACGATGCCCTTTCCCAGCTGGTAAAGGCTGTGGATGCTGAGGGCGGCATGCTTTCCT
>JAFTXD010000016.1 GCA_017461775.1 Lachnospiraceae bacterium | reverse complement strand
TGCACGGCTCCAGCCGGTGTGACCGCCCCCGTGGGAAAGTCTGTATTCCAGGGTCTTACGGGCTGCTGCCGCCAGCTCCGGCGTCTCATCCATAGTAATCTGCTCCGAAGGATGCATACCATAGAGATGGGATACATGTCTGTGACCCGGCTCCCACTCTTCAAACTCCTGCTGCCACTCCAAAATGCGTCCGTCGGAGCCAATGCAAGTCTCCTTCAATTTACTCTTCGCCTTCTCCACCTGGGCCATAAATTCATGTACATCCAAAATCTCTGCTTCCTTTAAGGCCTCCAGAACCGCACCACTCAGCGCACCGGCGTTTTCCAGCTCCTTTAATGAGGCAATACACTGAGAAAATAAATCCCGCAGAATCTGGTTATCCATGGTGACACCATAGCTGTTAGCTCCTTTTTCGCCATTCGGAAGCACAAAGGTATTTTCCGGGGATACGGAAGGACAGGTCACCAGATAACCATCCTTCTCCACCAGAAAGTCTAAGAAAAACAGGGCAGCCTCACACATAATGGGGAACTGCTTCTGCAAAAAGGTCACATCCTTCGTGTACTGATAATGAGTCCACTGATGGGTACACATCCATGCCGCACCCATCACCCAGTAGGTACCGGGAATCCACAAATCCTGTGGCGCACAATCCCCGTGAATATCCGTGTTGTGATGGCACACAAAGCCCCGGCAGCCATACATCTCCCTGGCTACCCGGCGGCCGTTTTTCACCATCTTCTCTATCAAAGCAAACAAAGGCTCATGACAGGAGGACAGATTCAGATTTTCCGCCGGCCAATAGTTCATCTCCGTGTTGATGTTAATGGTAAACTTACAATCCCAGGGCGGCGTCATGTCCTTATTCCAGATGCCCTGCAGATTGGCTGCCAGATCCCCTTCCCTGCTGCAGGAAATCAGGAGATATCTGCCAAAATCAAAGAACAGCTTGGACAAACCAATGTCTGCCTTCTGCTCTCCTGCCAGCCGAATCCGCTCATCGGTAGGAATGCTGTCATACTCCCTAATACCCTCCAGTACAAACTCGCAGGTTCCAAATAAACTCTTATAGTCCGCCACATGAGCCGCAAAAAGCTGGTCATAGCTCAGCTTTTCTGCCACATTCATATGCTCATCAATGATATACTCCAGCATTTTCTGCAGACAGGTCTGCTTTATCAGTTCCTCTCTTTCAAAGGAGCTGATTTCTTCCACGTCAAACAGACTTTGAACTCGCTGCTGTCCAAAGCCAGTATATTTGCTATATGCCTCTTCCTTTTCTTCCCTTTCATGATGGTAAGTAGTGTCCGCGCCAAATAAAAGCACCACTTCATCGGCCTTTTCTACCACGATTCTCTCGCCCACTACCGATACCTTTCCACCCTTATGTAAGGCCTTCAGCTTCATGCCGTATTCATAGCCGCCTCTGCCCAGATTCCCAAACAAATAAATCTCATTGTCCCCGCTTTTTCTGATACCATCATAAAATTTCCAGCGGTCCATTCCTGCCCAGAAGCTAAGGCAGCCCGGCTTGCTGGCTGCAAAACGCATAATCAGAAGCTTTGCCGGTTTTGAGGTAAAGTAGGTTCTCTCGTATGCCACGCCATCCTTTACAAATTCCGTTCTCGCCAAAGCATTATCCATATCCAGCTCTCTGCGATAATCGGTCACATCACTAAGGCCCTCAAACCCGATGGTAATATCTCCCAGAGTCTGGGTGGGATGCATACTGTTGGGACAGCCGGACTGGGCCAGCCACATCAGCTTCTCCGCCTCTGCAATTCTTCCCTCAAAAATCAACTGACGTATCTTTGGCAAATTCTCCTTCATGTCCGGATTGATACGATTCACCGGTCCACCGTACCAGATACTCTCTTCGCTAAGCTGTACATGCTCATACTCCGTACCGCCGTAAACCATAGCTCCAAGACGCCCGTTTCCTAAGGGCAGTGCCTCCTCCCATTCCTTTGCCGGCTGTGCATACCACAATTTACTCATTTCTTTATTCCCCTTCTCTATTGTTTTTTCCAAGTAATTTTATCTCTTCCTTCATGCGCTGCCCCATCAGCTGGAACAGTTCCTTTGCAAATCGTTTCATCATATCCCTGGTCTGAGGAGTAACCTCTCTCATGGCCTCAATAATACCGCCCACACTCTTTTTCCAGTCTGCCACAAAGTCAATCAGATTGTCTGCCTGAGATGCTGAAATAATCTGATACATGGTATCCACAAAGGTGTGCAGCTCTTCCTTCTCCAGCCCCAGAATAAACTCATTCATGGTCTGGTCCATAAACTTCCGATACTGGGTAATATCCTCAATATACTTAAAGCTCCCTCCTTGCGTTAGCCAGGTATAGGGGTCGTGCTGGGCAAGACCAAAGCCCTTACTATCCACCACCAGATAGTCCATGTTTTGCTCGAAAATCATCCCCACCAGTGAGGAATGGGGCAGAATCTTCACAGTACGCTCTGCGATAGCTTCAAACTCTCCCTTTTTCAGGCTTTCCGGTCGAAAGCCCGGACCATCCATACTGTAGACCTTGATAATTCTTTTCTGCACCTTTTTATTACAGTTCATAGCGGCATAGATTGCCAAATTACCGCCCTTAGAATGCCCACCGACGAAAAAATCTTTCTTCAAAAAGCCGGTCACAATATTTAAATACTTCACACTGTATGCCTGCCCGGGAATCGGCGACAGAAAAGCCATATTAAAGTCTTCCTTCCAGCCGATGATGCTCTCATCAGTTCCCCGGTAAACAATGTACAGAGTACCATCCCCTAAAATACAGGTAATGGCCGAAAACTGGGTCTCCCACTCCTGCTCAATAATATTGATATAACAGTTCACCTTCATATCACCAAAGCGCACACTTTCCCGCATGGCTTCAAACAAGGCCCTGTTTTCCTTCTCATAGCGCACATCCGCATAGAGATTTTCATAGTCCTCGTGCTCAAAAATATCCTGCAAAGTCACCGACGGTTTATTATCAAAAAGCTCCGGCACCATCCCATCAAATTTCAGATAGGCAAACTGGGACAGTACCAAGGAGTCCACATCGTTCACACCCTTCTCAGAAAAAGGTACCTGACCATATTCTCTTACATAATCAATAATCGTTCCCGCCATGGAATACTCCTTTACACGCCTTTTATTGTACCACGTCGACTACCGTCTCCGTGCAATCATTCGCCTTATAGAGCCCCCTGTGCAAGCACAGAACTCTGCAAGGCTCATTGTACCATATATTTCCACTTAGAAATACCTGGATTTTTCTTCCAGATTAGCATTATTATATTGACTTACCCTTTTCTGCGCAATTGCTTTCAGAAACATTTAATTTAATCTTTAGAATCCTAAAATTTCTTGGTATAATGTTAGCATTAATATATATAAGGGATGGAAAATCATGAAAAAAATATCGACCAAATCGACGACTACTATTTTTTGGCTTTTAGGCGTCGGAGCACTGCTCCGCTTCCTTTTCGCCATGTTCCATACGGGCTTTATCTCCGATACCGCCTGTTTTGCAGCTTGGGCAAGCCGGGTATATGAAGGGGGCTTTTCCGCCTTTTACTCACCGGATGTCTTTACCGACTACCCGCCGGGATATATGTATATCCTTTACATCATAGGATTCCTATCCTCTTTGCTAAAGCTGGAATACTTATCCCCCATACACCTTCTGCTCCTGCGCCTTCCGGCGATTATTTGTGACCTTGTGGCCTGCTACATCATTTACCGCATGGCCTCAAAGCGCTTTACGGAGCTGCACAGTGTGATATTGGCCGCCTTTTATCTGTTTAATCCGGCAGTTATCATGAACTCCTCCATCTGGGGACAGGTGGATTCCGTGTTTATGCTGGCGGTACTGGTAATGGTACTCCTTTTCATGGAAGGCAAAAACATTCCCGCTTATTATGTGTTTGCGCTGGGAATTTTATTAAAGCCCCAGACTCTTATTTTTACACCGCTACTTCTTTTCGGCATATATGAGAACGTATTTGCCAGGGATTTTTCCATGCCCAAATTCTGGAAGAATCTCCTTTGCGGTCTGGGTGCCATTGCCTTGATGGTACTGCTTTGTGTACCCTTTGGTCTGGACAAGGTATTTTCCCAGTATACGGATACCTTGGGCTCCTACCCATACATCTCCGTCAATGCCTACAATTTCTGGGCACTGCTTGGTAAGAACTGGGCAAGCCAGGACACCGCATTTTTATTCTTTACCTATAAGGAACTGGGTACCCTGGTAATTGTGGCTCTGACCCTGATTTCTGCCTTCCTCTTCCTAAAGAGAATGAAATCTGCGGACCGCTACTTTGTGGCCGGCAGCTTTATTGCCCTGACCATGTTTATGTTCTCCGTGCGCATGCATGAGAGATACTTATATCCGGTGATGCTGATGCTTCTTATGGCCTTTGTTATGACCGGAAGCAAATATCTGATATATAGCTATCTGGTGCTGACTACGTGCCATTTCTTAAATGTATGGCACGTGCTGAATTACTATGACCCGGCAAACTATGGCATTATTCTGGTCGCCATCTCCATGCTTTCTCTGGTGATGGTACTGGGCGCAGCATATTACTATTTCAGCCTGTATAAGGTAATGACCGGCAAAGGAGAGCAGACACTTACCCTGCCCCAGCCCAAGACCTCTCAAAGCCCTGTAAGCCGGAAGAACTCCAAAAAGCTTCCTGCAGAACGCTCCAGAGAAAAAATACCATTTACCAAAGCCGATGGCGGCATTATCGCCTTTTTAGTGATTTTTTACGGCTTCTTTGCCTTCTATAGCCTGGGTATCACTAAGGCTCCGGTTACCGAAGAGGCCGTTTCCAAGGGAAGCACCATCCATCTGGACTTAGGCTCTAAGGATGCCACCACTCTTTGCTGGTATCTGTTAAATGAGCAGGATATTACCTTCTCGCTAAGCATCACCGAGGACGGCGGTATGCCTTCCATTCAGCAGTCCGATGTGGTTTTTAAGAGCGTATTTAAGTGGGACAAGGCGGATTTGTCCACGCCGGCCTCCATCATTGATTTAACCAATATTACGGAGGATGCTGTTATCGGTGAAATCGTACTTTTAGACAGCGAAGGCAAGGTTATCACCCCCATAAATGCAGACAGCTACCCTGCCCTTTTTGATGAAAATGACCTGTTACCGGACACCTTCGATTACATGTCCGGTACCTATTTCGACGAGATATACTACACACGTACTGCCTATGAGATGATTCACGGTCTCCAGACCTACGAAAATACACACCCACCCCTGGGCAAGGATTTGATGGCTCTGTGTGCAAGCATCTTTGGCACCACCCCCTTTGGCTTCCGTTTTGCCGGAGCTTTGTTTGGCGTGCTGATGCTTCCGTTTATGTATCTCTTCGCAAGAAATATTTCCCAGGACAGACGTATCGGTGCCTTTGCAGCATTTATCTTCGCCTTTGATTTTATGCACTTTACCCAGACAAGACTGACTACCATTGATGTATTCGTGGTTTTCTTTATCATCGTGATGTACTACTTTATGGAGCAGTATTTGTCCCTGTCCTTTGCAGACACAAAGCTGAGCAAAATGTGGCTTCCCTTAGGAGCCTGCGGTATCGCCTTTGGCTTTGGTCTCGCCAGCAAATGGACCGGCGCCTATGCAGGTGCGGGCCTGGCAGTGATTTTCTTTGCTCGTCTGTGGAAGGATAGAAAATATATGGAACCCATTAAGAAAACCATCGGCTTTTGTATGATTTTCTTTGTGGCCATTCCCTTTGTGATTTATCTGATGTCCTACATTCCTTTTGTGGACTATTGGAATCCAGGATTACTGGATCGTATGCTTAACAATCAGGTTACCATGTTTAACTACCATAGTGACCTGGAGGCTACCCACCCCTACTCTTCCATGTGGTATGAGTGGCCTACCATGGTGCGCCCCATCTGGTACTTCTCCAATGTCATTGATGATACCATGCGGCAAGGCATCAGTGCTTTCGGAAACCCACTTGTATGGTGGGCAGGCATCCCGGCACTGCTTTATATGGTGTATCTGTGGTATAAGAAAAAAGACCGGACAGCAGGCTTTTTAGTTTTATCTTATCTGGCACAATACCTTCCATGGACACTGGTAAGCAGATGTACCTTTATATACCACTACTTCCCCTGTGTGCCCTTCCTGGTTCTGATGATTGGCTACAGCATGAAGCAGTTGAAGGAACGTATGAAGCCAGGTGCCTTTACAGCCCTCCTCGTTCTGTACGGACTATGCGTATTCGGAATGTTCCTGCTGTTCTATCCGGTACTTTCCGGAAGCCCTGTTTCTAAGGATTTCGTAGCAGAATATCTTCGCTGGTTCGACAGCTGGGTATTGACCGCAAGCTAGAAAAAAGGTATAATTATAGTACTATTTTACTATCCTTTTGTAGGAGGCTGCTATGAAAGAAAAAAAAGAGAAATTACCTAAGGTTAAAAAAGAGAAAATTAGGAAAACGAAAGAGAAAAATACCATCCTTCTCTTCCGCAGAATCCGATTTAAACTAATTATTTCTTACTTGTTACCGGTAGTCCTCATTATGCTGTTGGGTATTAATTCCTACCAGACAGCGAAAAATCAGATTGTATCCACCTATCAGGAATCTGTAGAGCAGACGGTGACCATGATGAATCAGTATCTGACTCTGGCCTTTGATACTCTTCAGAATAACTTTAAGGGATACATGAACGATGATGAACTGGACAAGTTCTTAAAGGGCTTATATGATGACGATCCGGATGTGCACTACAATCTTCCGTTAAGCTATGAGAAGACCTTTATGAGTCAGGCAACTACAAACGCCCTGCTCAGTAATGTATTTATCCTTTCCAATAAGGAAAATGCCATTGCTTCCAACGGTCTTACTACCAAGGGACTCCTTGCAGAGTATATGGATTCTGCTCAGGGAAAGATTGTTGCAGAAAATAAGCATAGATATTACTTATTCGGTAATCAGTGTACTGTGGACGGCTCGCTGAATACAGCTTCTTCTAATTACTGCCTCCGAATCGCCCGCTACTTTAACAACGCAGACGCGATTCTTCTGGTGGATGTAAAGCGGGATGTACTGGAAAATACCCTTTCTTCCTTAGACGGCGGTGAAGGAAGCCTGGTAGGTTTTGTTACAACGGACGGTACAGAGTATTTATCTTCCTCCACAGTAAGTGACGGTATTGTGTTTACTGATAAGGACTATGTACAGGCCGCCTTGGCCGGTGAAGAAGCAAGTGGTTCTGATTATGTAGAAAACGGAAAATACTTGTTCCTCTTCTCCAAGATTGGCTCCAGAAATGCCATGATTTGTGCGCTGATTCCTCAGGATAATATTATCGGTCAGACAGAAGATATCAAGAATCTCTGTCTTATCTATACCATCGTTGCTTCTCTTATCGCTTTCTGCGTAGGTTCACTCCTTGCAAGAGGCTACGGCGGCGCAATTTATGATTTGATTCATAAGATTAAACGTGTATCCAACGGTGATTTGACTGTAGAAATTAAAACCAAACGTAAAGATGAGTTCATGCTCTTATCCCATGGTGTATCCGACATGGTTACCCATACAAAGGAGCTTGTATCCGGTCTTAAGGATGTGAACACAGAGCTTGTGGACGCTACCGGCAACATGGCTGCTTCCTCCGGCCACTTCCTGGAGACCTCCGAAGACATTCAGTCAGAAATTGATGAAATGCAGCTTGGTATTTCCAAGCTGGACAGCGAGGCTGGTGACTGTCTCGCCCAGATGGACAGACTCTCCGACATCATCGGAGATGTGGCAAGGGATGCGGACCAGATCAGTCAGCTGGCAAATGGAACCGAAACCGTTATTTCTGCAGGTATGGAAAGTGTACAGCACTTAAAGGACAGTACCGGTTCTACCATCCAGATTACCTCAAGCATCATCGAAACCATCGATGCTCTTGCAGAGAAATGTCAGTCCATCAGCAATATTATTGAAGCTATCAACAACATTGCGGACCAGACCAATTTACTCGCATTGAACGCATCCATCGAGGCTGCCAGGGCCGGAGAAGCAGGCAAGGGCTTTGCAGTCGTAGCAATGGAAATCCAGAAGCTGGCCGAGGCTTCCATGCAGTCTTCTAACGAAATCTTCAAGATTGTTAAGGAAATTGAGCTTAGCTCTAAGGATGCTACTAACACCGCTAAGCAGGCCGAGGATATTGTAGATTCACAAAATCAGGCCGTGGTTCTTACCGCTGATTCTTTCCAGCAGATTGGCTCTCAGGTAAAGGAACTGTTAAATGCCCTTCAGTTAATTCAGAACAGTATGGACGATATGAAAGATGGCCGCGATTCTACCCTAAATGCAATCGCAGCAATCTCCGCAGTATCCACCCAGACGGCTGCCGGCTCCACCAATGTACGTGATGCCGCTGCAAGACAGCTCTCTTCCATCGGAGATTTGGATAAGGCTGCAGAACTGCTGGAGAAGCGTGCCGCTGAATTAAGCGAATTACTTGGTAGATTTACTGTATAACACTCACAATGCAATATAAGAGGGAGCTACACTTTCATGTGTAGCTCCCTCGCTTTTATTTCTGTATATCACAATTCTCCTTTACTCGGAAGGCTTCAAAATAGGCTTCCTCCAAAGGAATCCACTTTTCTTTAAACATCTGTAGCCTTTCTTCTCCTACCCGTTCTCTTAAACGCTGTATCTGAGTTTCCCCGTCCACATCCAGAAAAATGGTCAAATCGTAGTATTCCTTTAGCTTTGGATGACAGCTATAGGAGCCTTCCACCACAACAGGCTTACTCCCATCGATGGTTTTTGTCTCCCCAAAGCTCATGGTCTTACAATCAAAGCATCGATACGTAACAGGGCTCTCTCCACGCTTTAAGGGCTCTAAAACCTCTTCCAGCACTCTTTCATAATCCACATTACCTCCGGGCTGTGAAAGCCGCTCTACGCAGCGCTGATGGGGCTGTAAGAAGAAATCATCCATATGCACCACAGAAAGTCCCAGCTTCTTCTCTAACGTCCCGGCCAGGGTGGATTTCCCCCCGCCGCTTCTTCCGTCAATTGCTATAATCAATAGTTGTCTCTCCTGTCCTATTCTCCGAAGCTGATACCCACGTTCTTTGCTTCCTTGATCGCCGCACAGTCCGGATCCACCTTCTTTAGCTTTCCTGCCACTTCCTCAAGAGGTACCGGCTTGGTCTCACCATCCACGATACCCACCATATTACCATAGTTCTTGTCCAGAATCAGCTCTGCAGCCGCAGCACCAAGTCTGGTGGAAAGCACACGGTCATAAGGACATGGAGCGCCGCCACGCTGGGTATGTCCCGGCACAGTGATACGCACCTCCTTACCGGTTTTAGCCAGAATCTCTTCTGCCAGCTCGTAAGAAACAGACGGATGCTTTCTGTTTTTCAGCTTCTCCTTATACTCCTTCTTGGACAGCTTTGCATCCTCCTTGGAAATCGCACCCTCCGCCACTGCCAGAATGGTAAAACGTTTACCGGCCTTGTCCCTTCTACTGATGGCCTCTGCAATCTTGTCAATATCATATGGAATTTCCGGAATCAGAATGATATCCGCACCACCGGCAATACCAGCATGCAAAGTCAGCCAGCCTACCTTATGTCCCATAACCTCTACGATAAATACTCTTCCGTGGGACGCCGCGGTAGTATGGATGCAGTCAATAGCGTTGGTAGCAATATCCACAGCACTCTGGAAGCCAAAGGTCATATCCGTGCCCCAGATATCGTTGTCAATGGTCTTCGGAAGGGATACCACATTCAGGCCCTCTTCTCTCAGAAGATTGGCGGTCTTATGGGTTCCGTTACCACCCAGTACTACCAGACAGTCCAGCTTCCATTTCTTGTAATTCTTTTTCATGGCTGCCACCTTGTCAAGACCGTTATCATCCGGCACACGCATCAGCTTGAAGGGCTGTCTGGAGGTACCTAAGATGGTTCCACCGATGGTGAGAATACCCGAAAAATCTCTGGAGGTTAAAAGACGATAATTGCCATAGATAAGGCCCTTATAGCCATCTTCGATACCATAGATTTCCACATCGTCCCTCTTCTCAAACAAAACCTTTGCCACACCACGCATTGCTGCATTTAACGCCTGACAATCTCCACCGCTTGTTAACATTCCGATTCTAAGCATCTTTTCATCCTTCTTTCTTATTTATTCCGCACTCCCGGCTGCATCGTAGGCCTGCTGATAAAACAGCTCCTGCGAATTAATCTTCACCTTGCCGCCTCTGCGGTTAATATAATTACCTTTATTATTCTGAGCCTTACCCTTAACAGTATCCTTCATCACCGTATCAAATACGTCCCGAATCCGCGCCTTGATATCCTCATCATAAATCGGTGTTGCCACCTCCACCCTGCGCACCGTATTACGAGTCATAAAATCTGCGGACGCTATATAAATGCGGTCATTCTCACCCTTGCCAAAGCGGTAGATTCTGGAATGCTCCAGAAATCTTCCTACCACACTGATTACCTTGATATTCTCCGTTTCCCCGGGGATTCCCGGAATCAGACAGCAGATACCGCGTACAATCAGTTCCACCTTTACCCCTGCCTTGGAAGCCTCAATGAGCTTTTCTATAATGGGCTTATCCGTCAGAGAATTAATCTTGATACCGATGTATGCCGGCTTTTTCTTTTTTGCCTTTGCAATCTCCTCATCCATCATCTCCAAAACGCGGTTCTGCAGGCAATTGGGCGCCACCAGAAGATGCTCTGTTTTCTCCACTGTTTCCCCTAAAAGCAGGGTTCGGAATACCTCCGCTGCCTCCCTACCGATTTCCTGATTGGCTGTAATCAGCGAGAAATCCGTATAAAGAGTGGAGGTCTTTTCGTTATAATTACCGGTACCAATCTGGGTAATATACTCCAGATTTTCCCCGATTCTACGGGTGATAAGACAAAGCTTGGAATGTACCTTATAGCTTCCCAGACCATAGATAATCCGGCATCCCGCCTCCTCTAGGCGTCTGGACATTTCGATATTGTTGGCCTCATCAAATCTGGCACGAAGCTCAATCAGCACCACCACTTCTTTTCCATTCTCTGCTGCCTCCACCAGCGCATCGATGACCTTACTCTTATCCGCCACACGGTAAAGAGTCATCTTGATGGAAACCACACTTTCATCCTCTGCGGCCTCATGAAGCATCTTTAAGAAGGGGCGCATACTTTCAAAAGGATAATGAAGCAATACATCCTTTTTCTCTACCTGCTCCATAATGCTTCTCTTAGAATCCAGATAAATAGACGGTCTGGGTGTTCTTCTCTCATAGAACAGCTCTGCTTTATCCCTCAAAACCTGTTGCAGCTGGAACACATAGGACATATTCAAAGGAGTATCCACCTTTACAATATGCTCCGGCTCCATGCCTAAATTCTCTGCCAGCTCTGCTTTTACCTTATTGTCCAGCTCCCTGCTGATTTCCAAACGAACAGGACTTAAGCGCCTTCTCTGCTTAATCAGATAGGCCATCATATTGCGATAATCCAGGTCCTCATCATATACCTCTACCTCGTCAATATCCGCATTTCTGGTGATGCGAATAATGGACTTTTCCTTAATGGTATACTTTGTGTACAGCTTGGATACAAAATGCAGAATCAGTTCTTCTCCCAGCATAAAGGTACCCGGTCTTGACGGAATCTCTATCAGCCTCTTAAATACACTGTTGCTACAGGGTACAATACCGATTTTATTTTTACCCTTTTTGTTAGCCAACACCACCAGTGCATATAGCTCCTTGTTGTTTAAAAAGGGGAAGGGCTGCTGCTTGCCCACTACCATGGGGGATAAGAAGGGTGCAATATTCTGGTCAAAATAATGCTCCAGCATCTCTCCTTCTTCCTGGGTTAATTTATTGAAATTGATGATGCGGATTCCATGAGGCTCCAGCTCCTGCATCAGCTCCCCATAAATTTTTGCCTTTTTCTTTTCCAGAAGCTTCACACGATGCAATATGGCATCAATCTGCTCCTTACTGGTCATATTCGTTTTATTTTCCCGTACCTCTTCCCCGGAGTGCATCTGTACCATTAAGGTTCCCACACGAACCATGAAAAATTCATCCAGATTGGTCTGGTAAATGGATGCAAAGGTCAATCGCTCCGCCAAGGGAACCGTGTTGTTTCCGGCTTCATTCAGTACTCTTTCGTTAAATTGTAGCCAGGATAATTCTCTGTTTGTATAACACTTTATATTTTTCATTCTAAACCGCTCCCTTTTCCCCTCTCATCAGCCTTTTTATCTGTTCTGCTGTGGCCAGATTCTGTGAAAACGCAGTGGCACTTCCCGCTGCCACACCCATGCGAAAGGCTTTTTCATAATCCCCGGTCTGCACGTAGCCTGCCAGAAAACCGGCCACCATAGAATCTCCGGCGCCAACGCTATTAATCACCATGCCCTCAGGTGCATCCATCTCATGAACTGCACCTGTCTCATCTAAAAGAACAGCCCCCTGACTGCCCATGGATACAAGCACATTTTTCGCCCCACGCTCCTGCAAAACTCTCGCATAAGGTATCACCTGCTCCTTCGTGCCAAGCTCCAGCTGAAAAATCTCACCAAGCTCATGGTGATTAGGCTTCACCAAGAAAGGCTTATATTCCAATACATTAAGTAAAAGCTCTCCACAGGCATCCACCACCACCTGAATGTTTCTGCCACGTAGCCGCTCCAATATATCCCTATAAATAGTGTCCGGCACTCCCTTGGGCGAACTACCTGCCAATACCAGATAATCCCCCTCCTGAAGCTCCTCCAGCTTCCTAAGAAAGCATTCCAGCTCCTCTTTGGAAATCTCCGGTCCTATACCATTAATCTCCGTGCCATCATAATTCAATAATTTCACATTAATACGGGTCATTCCCTCTTTTGCAAAGACAAAATCACTGGCAAAGCCCAGCTTCTTCACCCGCTCCACCAATTCCCGGCCGGTAAAACCCGCCGCAAAGCCTAGAGCCACACTTTTCATTCCCAGATTAGAAAGTACCGCAGAAACATTAATGCCTTTACCTCCCGGAGTCAACTGTTCCATGCTGGTACGATTGGTCTTATGTAACTCAAACCGATTTACTACTGTTGCATAATCCAGGGATGGATTCAGAGTCACCGTATATATCATTGTAAACACCTACTTTTCCAATAAATTCGCTCTTTCCAGACTAAAAATAAGTGCAGGAATCAGCACCAGCTGCAATATAAGTCCGGGCAATGCATTCACAAATGCCTCTGTCAAAAAGATGCCCAGTCCAAAGTTTATACCAAGCAGCCCATATACTAAAGCCGCAACCAGCCCCCATACTACTCTGCCGGCTATCAATGCCAGCAACAGACTTATGTAAATTCTCCACTTTTTATAGTGCATTCTCTGGTATGCAAGCCCCACTACCATTCCGTACACCATAAGCTCGAAAGCCATACATATGGCCTTGGGAACCATGGGTGGCATACCAAACAGAACGCTTCTAAGAAGAGGGGTAATAAAGCCAATTACCAAACCATACTGCCATCCACAGACATATCCGCAGATAAGCACCGGAATATGCATGGGAAGAAGCATATTCCCCACCTCCGGTATCTGTCCGGTAATGAAAGGCATCAGTAATCCAAGTGCTAAAAACAAACCTGATAAAACAACTTTCCTCGTTCTCAATTTCAGCCTCCGTCTTTTGTTTAGAACTTATTTCCTATTATAACAGATATTTTAAGGAAATATAACCATATAGCCCTATAATTTACACAAATTTTGCATAAACTAATGTGAATGGAATACGCTGGAAAATTAAGAGAACTTGTGCTATTCTGATTGCAGAATGGATAAAAAAAGGATTAAGACTATGAAAAAGATTTTATTAATTGCAACCGGAGGCACCATTGCCTCCAAACATACGGAATCAGGCCTGACGCCCAATCATGCACCGGACGAGCTGTTAAAATATGTACCGGAGGCAGGACGCTTCTGCAAGGTAGATTCCTTGCAGCTTTTTTCCATGGACAGTACCAATATGGGACCTTCCCAGTGGCTGACTCTGGCCTCTACCATCGAGTCCAAATACGAATTCTATGACGGCTTTGTGATCTGTCACGGTACGGACACCATGGCTTACACCGCCGCAGCGCTGTCCTACCTAATTCAGAACAATCGCCGCCCCATTGTCATCACCGGAGCCCAGAAGCCCATTGACCTGCCCATCACCGATGCCAGAGGTAACCTCTTAGACAGTCTGCGCTTTGCTTCTGACCCACGGGCTCATGGTGTCAACATTGTCTTTGGGGGCAAGGTCATCGCCGGTACCCGTGCCAAGAAGGAATACTCCAAAAGCTACAACGCTTTCTCCAGTATTAACTATCCGGAAATTGCCATCATTCAGGACAGCCGTATTGTCTTTTTTATTAACGATAAGGACCAGATTCCAAGGCCCCTTACCTTTTATCACCACCTAAGTCCCAATATTTTCCTTCTGAAGCTGATTCCGGGAATTGACGGTAAGTTTCTGGAAACCATTTTGGAGAAATATGATGGGGTAATCATTGAATCCTTTGGTGTGGGTGGTTTCCCTGACAATGGAGACCACAGCTTTATGCAGGCCATCGAAAAAGGTATCGCTCAAAATAAAATCATCGTCATGGCAACCCAGGTTACCCATGAGGGAAGTGATATGGCCATTTACCGCGTAGGAAGAGTTATCAAGGATGCCTTTGACTTGACGGAAGCCTATGATATGACCTTAGAAGCCACCGTCACCAAGACTATGTGGGCACTGGCAGAGGCACAGGATGAAAAAGAGTTTAAAAAGCTATTTTACCAGACGGTAAACCATGACATGCTGTTTCAGAATCTGGAACACTCCGATAATGTTGCTGAATAAACGCATTTAAAAAGGCGCTGTCCCTATCAATACAGGGACAACGCCTTTACTTTCGTTATTCACGAATTGTAATGCTGGTAATCACCGGCTGATTTTCTGCCGGGATGGTACCGTTATTATCGATGGGTGCTGCTGCCTCACAGATGGCATCCACCACATCCATCCCCTCAGTCACATACCCGAAGGCTGCATAGCTTCCGTCAAGGAAGGTACTGTCCTGATGTACGATGAAAAACTGGGAGCTTGCAGAATTCATATCCTTCGCTCTTGCCATGGAAATAGCACCTCTGGTGTGGGATAAATCATTCTTTACACCATTTTCGGAAAATTCTCCCTTAATCTTGTTCTCTGACCCACCGGTTCCATTTCCATCCGGGTCACCGCCCTGCATCATGAAGCCCTCCATAATGCGATGGAAGGTTAAGCCATCATAAAAGCCATCCTTCGCCAGAGAAACAAAATTCTCCACGGTAATAGGTGCCGCTTCTCCATCCAATTCTACGGTAATCGTACCATAATCCGCTATGACAATATCCGCATAGTAGGTTTTGCTGGTAGTGTCTGAGCCACTGTCCTTACCACCGCACCCTGCCATGCACAGCATGAGAACCATGCTGATTAACAACGCTATTTTTTTCATAAAACCTCTTTCAACTATTAAAGTCTTGCAATCTCTTCTTCGCCGGCAAGATGGATTCCGTTTTCACGAAGGGCTTTTGCTGCCTTATCCATTTCTTCCACACGAACAATCATATACGCTAAATTTTCTTTCTTTGCGAAGAACGCATAGGCATAATCCATTCCGATACCTTCCTTTGCAAGAGTAGCCACGATACGGGCGATACTACCCGGCTTATCATCGCCTGCCACTGCAAGCACATCGGTAATCGAATAAATGTGTCCATTTTCACGAAGTGCATTTCCTGCCTTAAATACATCATCTACAATAAGACGTAAGATACCAAAGTCGGAGGTATCTGCAATGGAAAGTGCACGGATGTTTACGCCCGCCTGTGCAAGCACATCGGTAATAGTAGCCAGGCCACCCACCTTGTTTTCAATAAATACGGAAATCTGTTTTACTGTCATCTCATGCCCTCCTTTTTAACCATATAATTTACGCTTATCAATAATTCTGACCGCCTTACCTTCACTTCTGGTGATGGACTTAGGCTCAACCAGATGTACCTTTGCCTGAATACCCAGCATTGCCTTTAAGGAAGCAACCAGCTGTTTCTCCTTCTCAGCCACCTTACCAAGACTGTCAGAGAACATTTCCTGACTCATCTCTACATTAATATCAAAAGTATCGGTATTATTTACACGATCTACGATAATCTGGTAGTTCGGAGTCATGCCTTCATTTAACAGAACTGTCTCAATCTGTGAAGGGAATACATTGACACCACGGATAATTAACATATCATCACTTCTTCCCAAAGGCTTACTCATCTTAATATGGGTTCTGCCACAGGAACATGGCTTTCTGGTAAGTACACATAAATCCTTGGTTCTGTAACGAAGAAGAGGGAATGCCTCCTTGGTAAGACTGGTAAATACCAATTCTCCCTTCTCTCCCTCCGGAAGTACTTCGCCGGTTTCCGGATTAATGATTTCTGCAAGGAAATGGTCTTCATTAATATGCATACCGGTCTGCTCTTCACATTCGAAAGATACACCCGGGCCACTGGTTTCGGTGAGACCATAGATATCATATGCCTTAATTCCCAGCTTGTTCTGGATTTCCTGACGCATCTCCTCCGTCCATGCCTCAGCACCAAAAATACCTGCTTTCAGCTTAATCTGGTTTCTATATCCCTTTTCCTCAATCGCCTCTCCCAGATATGCTGCGTAAGATGGGGTACAACATAAAATTGTGGATTCCATGTCTACCATAAATTGAATCTGTCTATCCGTATTTCCTGATGACATAGGAACAGTAAGGGAACCAACCTTATGAGAACCTCCGTTCAAACCCGGTCCGCCGGTAAACAGACCATATCCATAAGCAACCTGTACTACGTCCTCATCACTACCACCTGCTGCCACGATGGCACGTGCGCAACAGTCCTCCCATAAATCAATGTCATGCTGGGTGTAGAATGCAACCACGCGTCTTCCGGTAGTACCACTGGTAGACTGGATACGTACACAATCCTTCTTTGGCTTACCAAGTAATCCATATGGATATGCATCTCTTAAATCATCCTTTGTAAGGAATGGAAGCTTATGTAAATCCGCAGTGCTCTTGATATCTGCAGGAGTAACCCCTTTCTCCTCCATTTTCTTACGATAGTATGGTACATTATCCCATACATGCTGTACCTGCTTCACCAGGCGCTCGTTCTGCAGTTCTTTAATCTGCTCTACGGGCATTGTCTCGATTTCCGGTTGAAAATACCTTTTTCCCATTACATTATCCCTTTCTTATGTTTATTATAAAAAGCTCATTTTATGCATCGCGTCCCAGGGTAAATGCTTTTTTATTTAACTCTAAGAATTTTGGCGGTACACAAGCTTCTAAAGCTTCCATCCATGCTTCCTCGGAAGCATCAAAGTATTTTGATAATCTTCCCATAAGTACTAAATTTACTGCCTTTGGAGAGCCGGCCTCCATAGCAAGGTCAAGAGCATCAATAGCATCCACATCCGCACCTGCTGCCTTCATCTTTTCGATAAGATTCTCCGGATATGTAGCTGCACCGATAATGACCGGCATGGGGTCGATTTCCTGATTGGATACGATAATCTTACCACCCTTTTTCAGATAGGAAATCCATCTGGATGCCTCTAACTTCTCGAAAGAAATGATAAAATCTGCAGTACCCTTATCGATTACCGGAGAATAAACCTTCTCACCATATCTTACATAGGTAACTACGCTTCCGCCTCTCTGGCTCATACCATGAACCTCGGAAACCTTTACGTCATATCCCTGGGAAAGTAATAATTTTCCCAGCATTTTGCTGGCTAAAAGAGAACCCTGTCCGCCTACGCCAACAATCATAATATTCTTTGTCATACTCATTCTCTTTATGCCTCCAATGCTCCGAATTTACATAACTGCTGACATACACCACAGCCTACGCAAAGTGTCTTGTCAATCACGGCCTTACCATCCTTCATACTGATCGCAGGACAGCCAAGCTTCATACACATCTTACAGCTCTTACACTTGTCCGGATTGCAGGTAAGTGCAGGCTTTGCCTTCACAGTCTTAAGCAGTGCACATGGACGGCGGCTGATGATTACGGATGGAGCATTGACAGAAAGCTCTTCCTTCAGCACCTTATCAGTCTCTGCAAGGTCATAAGGATCTACCACGCGTACACGCTCAAAGCCCATAGCTTTGCAAAGTGCCTCTAAATTAATCTTTCCAGCCGGGTCACCCTTGATATTGTAGCCGGTGGTAGGATTCTGCTGATGTCCGGTCATACCGGTAATAGAGTTATCCAGAATAATCACGGTAGAATTACTCTGGTTATATGCAATGTTTGCAAGGCCGGTCATACCTGAATGCATAAAAGTAGAATCACCGATAACCGCTACGGTCTTGTTCTCGCTTTCTGCACCCAAAGCCTTGTTAAATCCATGTACGGAGCTGATAGAAGCACCCATACATAAGGTCACATCCATGGCGCTGAGCGGCGCTACTGCTCCAAGAGTATAGCATCCGATATCACCTAGAACAGTACACTTATTCTTAGATAAGGTGTAGAACATTCCACGATGAGGACAGCCTGCACACATTACCGGAGGACGTACCGGAATATTCTCATCCAAAGTGATTCCTTCCGGAACTTCCTGCCCCATAATCTCGGCAATCTGGTTCTGTGAGAACTCATCCATCAGAGGGAACAGCTCCTTACCACAAACCTCTACACCAATGCTGTTGCAGTATTCCTCGATAAAGGGATCTAATTCCTCAATAACTACGACCTTCTCCACCTTGGAAGCAAAGTCCTTAATCAGCTTTGCCGGAAGAGGCCATACCATGCCCAGCTTTAAGATGCTTGCGCCATCGCCGTATACCTCCTTAGCATACTGATAGCTGGTAGATGAAGTGATGATACCAAGCTTTGTATCGCCCATTTCCACTCTATTGAGAGGTGATTCTTCCGCATACTCTGCAAGGTCTAAAAGTCTCTGTTCAACTACCGGGTGTCTTCTCTTCGCATTACCCGGCATCATTACATTCTTCGCAATATTCTTTTCATAAGGCTTTGTCTCCGGAACCACTCTTTCAGAGGTCTCTACCACACTCTGAGAATGTGCCACTCTGGTACAGGTCTTGATAAATACCGGAGTATCAAATTTCTCTGAAATCTCGTAAGCCAGCTTGGTGTACTCCAGACACTCTGCGGAATCCGCCGGCTCAAGCATGGGAACCTTGGCCGCCTTAGCATAGTGACGGGAATCCTGCTCATTCTGGGAAGAATGCATCCCCGGGTCATCTGCCACTACAATTACCATACCACCGTTTACTCCGGTGTAAGATACGGTAAAGAGAGGGTCCGCTGCCACATTCACACCTACATGCTTCATACCGCAGAAGCTTCTCTTTCCTGCAAGGGATGCACCGAATGCCACCTCCATGGCTACCTTTTCATTAGGAGC
>JAFTXD010000015.1 GCA_017461775.1 Lachnospiraceae bacterium | reverse complement strand
CTCTGTACTCTTCACTTAAGAAACTAAGGGGGAGACATAAACTGTAAACACCATCTTCATGGTCAACCATATAGAATGGTTTATTTTCTGCATCGAACTTTTCTATCTGCTGCTTAATATCCATAGACCACCATCCTTTCCATTGCCTACATATTCATCTGCATTCCCTGCTCCATATTTAATTTTTCCTGTTTTACCTCCTCATAAATTTTCATCACATCAACGCAACCCTCAGTAAAATCATACTTTTGCAGTTGTGGATATACAGGTATGCTCGCTTTCGGAACCTGCCTATAACTTGATGAGGTATATCCCATCTGTATCAGCTCCTTATAAGTTTTTACCTCGCCATTTAAAATATATCCCTCCTTAGTTTCAAGCTGCATTGCTTGTAAGGTATCAATAACACCTTCATTTCCATGCCTGTGCTTATAAGTTGCCAACGCACTTGTGCTGATACCTATTTCATTGGCGAGTTCCACCACCGTCTTATAATATCTTCCCCTTATAATACACACAGGCAGATAGGATAACATTTCTTCCGCCGGTATTCCTGCTTTTAATTTGGTTTCCCAATAAATATCCACCGCTGTTTCAAAATCTGTATCATGATTCGTCATCATCTCATGGATGCAATCTCCGGCAATCCCAAGTTCCCGATACAATTCATTTTTGCTGGCATATACTTTTCCGCGATAGGTTATTTCAAGTTCTGGACGATTTGGTTTTCTTATTGGTTGTAGCAATGCTCTTTCCAATTCAAAACCATACTTCAGTCGGTCAAATATAATTGATGGATCATGATTGTATGCAGTAGCCAGCGCAGAGATACCGTTATATTCTTTTCCACGAAAGGTTATTGTTTCTTTTTGCAAAAGACCTTTTACAATTTCTTCCAGTGATTCGTTTCCCTTCAGTCTTGCAAATATAGAACCCGCATTCAATCCAAACGCTAATGCTATACTATTTACATTTTCATACTGCCGATTCCATAGGACATAGGATTTTTTCTTTTCCTCCGCATTTGCTGCCCATAAAACTGCATCCTCGATATCTCCTGTCCTATAATATCTGTGCATCAATGGCGAATAGGGAACATTAATATCTTTACTGAGTTCCTTAAGCGAGACATATTTTTTCCCTTTGTACTCCACCTGCGTTCCCGGTTTTGGTATTCTCTCTCCCTCCTTCCTTTTTTCCTGTTTTTCTCCAAATCACTCCCAAAACCACTTTTTTACCCCTGTGCATCTTTAAAAATGGGCAAAAAAATCGGGCAAAAACTAGCCATTTTTCAGCCTAACTTTTGCCCTCAAACCACAACATCTTGTGGTCAAACCCTACTTTTTCTTCTCTTTTCCACAATACTGCATCATTATTACACACTCAACGTGATTCGTAAACGGAAACATATCACAAGCCACGGCTCTCTCCACTTTATATCCCTTCTTCGTTAGGTACTTCAAATCCCTCGCCAGTGTCTCAGGATTACAGGAAATATACACCACCTTTCGGGGTCCCATCTTCACCACGCTGCCAAGGAAGGCTTCATCGCTTCCGCTGCGTGGCGGATCCATTAATACCACGTCCACCTTAGCATCCTGTCCTGCCATTCCCACAAGGAATTTCCCGGCATCGTTCTGGTAAAATTGAATGTTTTTCACACCGTTTCTCTTGGCGTTATCTCTGGCATCCCGCACAGCATCTGCATTTAACTCTACGCCGATGACCTGTCCTGCCTTATCGCTGGCGATGATGCCAATGGTTCCGGTTCCGCAATAAGCATCCACCACTGTTTCCTTACCGGTAAGCCCGGCAAATTCCAGCGCTTTGTTGTATAGCTTCTCCGTCTGCACCGGATTTACCTGATAGAAGGACTTTGGCGAAATGCGGAAGGTCTTGCCACAAAGTACATCCTCAATATACCCCTTCCCGTAAATCACCTGTTCCTTATCTCCAAGTACCATGCTGGTACGCTTATTATTTACATTTACCACAATGGTGGTAATCTCCGGATGAAGCTTAAGGAGTGCCTTCACAAAATTATTCTTTCCCGGCAAAATGGGAGAACTGAGCACCAGCACCACCATAATCTGTCCGGTGGCATGTCCGGTACGAATCAGTACATGACGAAGGAGTCCATAACCGGTGTCTTCATCATAAACCTTGATTTTAAAGGACTTTAACAGATTACGAATAGAAACTATAATCTCATCTGCCTTCTGATTTTCAATTAGGCAGCAGTCCACCGGAACAATCTTATGAGTCCCCTCCTCATAAATACCGGAAACCGGCTTATGAAAGCGGTCCAGCCCAAACACGGCATGTACCTTATTACGGTAGTGGGTCGGCTCCTCCATCCCAATAATTCCTCCCAGCTTACAAAAAGGCTTCAGCAGGGATTTCACCCACTTTTCCTTCTCCTCCAGCTGCTTCTCATACTCCATATTTATCCATTTACAGCCGCCACACTTTTTTGCGACGGGACATAAGCTTTTCTTATCCATTTTCTTCTACATCTCTCTTAATAATCTTACATAAAATTCTACGCATTTCACCATGGTATCCACCGAAACTCTCTCGTTATTGGCATGCATCATGGCACGCTCCTCCTTTGAAAGTTTCATTGGTGAAAAACGGTACACCCGGTCACAAATCCGGTTATAATGTCTGGAATCGCTACAAGCCAACATGATATAAGGCGATACAATCGCCTTGGGCCAGGTAGCATGAATTACCTGTTTTAAATAATTCCATTCCTCACAATCCGTATCCGACGTGATAGAAGGATTGTGTCCAAACACTGTCTGAATGTTTATCCTTTCATTCTTCACAACCTTCTTCAAATAAGACACAGCAGACTCCACCGTATCTCCCTGCATCAGACGAAGATTCATACCTATGACAGCCCTTGGTGGAAGTACATTATACGCCTTACTGCCCTCCATACAGGTCACGGCACAGGTACTGCGCATCAGCGCATTGATTTCCCCACCAATTTTCGGAGATATCACGCTGAGCACCGGTCTAAAAAGCCACATATTGGCATAGATAATCTTCATCCCAAAGCCTGCATGTCTGCCCAGCTCATCAAACAACATATCCACCGCTTTGGATTTTTTGCTCTTAAAGGGATGCTTCTCAATAGCCGTTACCGCCTTTGCCAGTTCCCCAACAATAGTATGCTCCGGCGGCGTGGATGCATGACCACCGTTACTTTCCATAGTCAGCTCCACATCCATATACCCCTTCTCACAGATACCAATCATGGCACTTTCCCCATTCACACCGGGGAACACATTCTCTACTACAGCACCACCTTCATCCAGCACAAGGGCAGGCTTAATCCCTTTTCTTTCCAGATAGGACACAATGGCAGGACAACTCTCTCCTCCGATTTCCTCATCTCCCGAAAAAGACAAGTATAAATCTCTTGCAGGCACAAATCCCTCCTCCAAAAGCTGCTCCAAGGCCTCCATAACACCACACATGGTTCCCTTGGTATCCAGAGTACCTCTTCCCCAGATTTCTCCATTTTCCACGATTCCATCGAAAGCGAGCTTATCCCAGCCGCTCTCCTCCACCGGAACCACATCGTAATGCGCCATACACACCACCGGCTTTTCATGACTCCTACCTTCCAGAAAATACAGAAGCCCGGTTCTGCCAATCCTCTCCAAACTACATTTCTCATGAATCAGCGGAAAGCTCTTCTCCAAAACGCCATAATACTTCTCATACTCTCCAAAATCCACCAGCGCCTCGTCCCTATTTGATATGGTCTTACACTGAATCATGGCAACCATATCCTGCACAATTTTCTCCCTATTCACACTTACCGGACCAAACTCTTTCTCCGGTATAAGTGTAGGCTTAAAGGTTGCCGCACGAACTAATAAAACTACTACAAAAACGATGAACATTCCCAGAATTACATAACCCATAATGCCATCCCTCTTCCTTCGTAAAATATTACTCTTATCTTATCTCTTTTTCTCAGTATTTACAAGCAACCTGGGCAAAATGTGTGAAATGGGGCTGGGGCGCCGGGGAGGGAATATGGCTTCGCTGTTTTTCAGGGCTGCGATATTAAGAACTTCTAAGATTTCTGGCATAGTATTTTGAGAAGTCACGCGTCGGAGTCAATGCGCGTCCGTGCGCAGTGACTCCTGATTCGGGCATCCGTGCCCGAATCCCGCTGAATGTGAGCAGAAATCTAAGAAGTTCTAAATATCTCCGCATTCAAAAACAGCGAAGCCGTATTCCCTCCCCAGCGCCCCAGCCCCATTTCACACATTTTTTCACACATTTTTTCACACAAAAAAGCACCGCAAACTAATGCGATGCTTTACATCGGAGTGGCGGGATTCGAACTCGCGACCTCCGCCTCCCTAAGACGGCGCTCTAACCAAGCTGAGCCACACCCCGTGAACAAATAGTATTATACTTGCCCACTGCAAAAAAATCAAGTCCTTTTTTGCAAATTGTTAAAATTTTTAGTTCAATTTCGGTTTATGATATCTTTTTCTTGGTCTTTTAGGCTTTGGTGGCTCCTTTGCTGCGTTCCTACGGTTCACATCATCTCTGAAAAGAGAATATAAAGTAGACATCAGTGGAATAAACACCAGCATACCGGCTACACCCAAAAGACTACCGCCCACACTGACTGCCATAAGTACCCAGATAGAAGGCAGACCTACCGAATTACCTACCACTCTGGGATAAATCAGATTGCCTTCCAGCTGCTGTAATACTAAAAATAGAACTAAAAACCACAGCGCCATAACAGGGTTCTCAATCAGAATCATAAATGCGCCCACTGCACATCCGATAAAGGCTCCCACAATGGGAATCAGCGCCGTAAAAGCAATCAGCGTTCCTACCATCACCGCATAAGGCATACCAAAGATACCCATCGCCACCATAAACATCAGACCCAGAATCACCGCTTCCAGACACTGTCCGCAAATGAAGCTGGTAAAATTCACATACAATCTGTGAAAAATCTCAGATACATAATGGTTTATCTTCTCCGGAAGATACGCCTTCAGGATACGTCTTCCCTGATTCTCCAGCGCTTCCTTCTGAGAAAGAATGTAAATCGCAAAAACAAAGGAGATAAAACCATTGGCAATACCGCCAACAATACTGCTGGCCACACTTACGGTAGAGGTAAGCACACTGCTGACACCGGTTTTTAAGAAGGCGCCTACGGTATTGGTAATAGAGTTCCAATCCAGCTCGATTTCTTCCAGCTTATTTAACTGCTCTAAAAGCATGGGCTGGTCTGCAAAAAGCTTCTCCAACTGAACAATCAGTCCAGCAAAAAAGGCAGGAGCTTTTGCTCCGATAGAGGTAATGGTATTTTTCAGCTGGGGTACCACTGCCAGCACCACAAGACATAATACCAACACCACTAACAAGATGGCAAGCACCATGCTTACAGGACGCTTTAAATTTGCAGCACTCTTTCCCTTCCACTTCTTCAGCCATTTCTTCTCAATCATATTCATGGGAATATTCAGGATGAACGCAATCACCCCACCCACGATAAATGGCATCAAAATGGAAAACACAAAACCAATTCCGGCAAATACTTCCTTACTGTAAATAAGCACTAAAATCACCAGTGCAATATACAAAACCATCAGACTAATCTGCTTTATCTTTACCTTATCGAACCCCATATTAACCTCTTTTCGCTAAAAGCTGTACCAAAAACTCCCAAATCCTCTTAGTAGAGGAAATACTAAGTGTCTCCTCTGTGGTATGAATATCCTTCATATTCGGTCCAAAGGATACACAGTCCAAGTCGTCAATCTTACTTGCTAAAAGTCCACATTCCAAACCTGCATGAATCGCTGCAATCTCAGGCTTCTGGTCGTACATTTCCTCATATAATGCTGCCATTTTATCGCGAAGCGGAGAATCCACCCTGTATGCCCAGCCCGGGTAATCTCCGTTCTCTTCGTTGTAGCCGCCGGCCAGTGCTGTCACAGCCTTTACCTTCTCTACCAGTGCATACTTAGCACTTTCCACACTGCTTCGCACCGCAAACTCTGCAAGGAACTTCTCCGGGGTAATTTTTAAAATCCCCAAATTTAAGGAAGTCTCCACAAGTCCTTCTATGTCCGCACTCATGGCCTGCACACCATTGGGCAGACTATTTAAAAGAGCAGAGACCCTTTTCAGTGTCTCCCGGTCAACACAAACCGTTTCCTTTTCCCCTAAAGAGGTCACTTTAACATAAAAACCACTGTCCTTGGTAGCCAGCTCGCTTTTTACCTCAGCTTCAAAAGCTTTTACCATCTCCTGAAAGGCGGCTACCTCCTCCTTCTTTACTACCACAGAAGCAATGGTCTCCCGGCAAATGGCATTGTCTGCCACGCCGCCCTGCGCATCTATAAGCCCAAGGCAAAGCTTCGAGGAAAGCTTCCATAAAAGGCGTCCCAGCAAAATATTGGAATTGCCTCTTTCCTTGTGAATTTCCGCACCGGAATGTCCGCCGGCAAGTCCGCTGATAATCATTTGGTATACTTCACCATTCATGCGGGAGGCTTCATACTCTAAAATGCTGGCAATCCTTCCGCCACCAGCGCAGCTTACCCAGAAAATGCCTTCTTCTTCGGAATCCAGATTTAACAGGCGATTGCCCTTTAACATGGATAAGTCAATACCCCTGGCACCATCCATGCCCACTTCCTCATCCACGGTAATTACAACCTCCAGACGGGGATGTGCCAAATCATCACTATCCAGAAGCGCCATGGCATAGGCTACGGCGATACCGTCATCGCCACCAAGGCTGGTGCCCTCTGCATAGATATTATCTCCGGCAATGCCAACCTTCAAAGGCTCCTTTGTCATATCAATGGAAAGCTCCGGCTTATGAACCGCAACCATATCCATATGCCCCTGAATAATTACCGGTGGTTCCTGCTCATAGCCTTTTGTAGCTTCCTTGATAATGATTACATTCTTAAGCTCATCCTGAATCACTTCAAGATTTCTGTCCTTGGCAAACTTCACCAGATAATCGCTAATCTGCTCCACATTGCCCGAGCCATGAGGAATGCCGCAAATTTCTTCAAAATATTCAAATACCTTCTTTGGTTGTAAATCAGATAAAACGCCCATAGATTGTCCTTTCTAAATATAAATAATAAAAAAACTCCCCGAGTAGGGCTCGAACCTACAACAACTCGGTTAACAGCCGAGTGCTCTACCATTGAGCTATCGAGGAATATGGTTAAATTATAGTTTTTTGTTCTTTCCCTGTCAATACTTTTCTCTTGCGAAGTTCCATGTTTTATGCTATGCTTTTATTGTTTAATCTTTTAAAGCATAAAACATTAAAAGCGTTAAAGTATTAAATCCACAATAATTTACAAGGGGGAGTACAACATGTTAAAAGTTTTGTTACTCGTGATTTACTTTGCAGTATTAATCGGTATCGGTTTTTACTGCCGCAAGAACGCCACGGACGTAAATGGCTTCGTCTTAGGCGGACGTAATGTAGGACCATGGCTTACTGCTTTTGCTTACGGAACCTCTTATTTCTCAGCGGTTGTGTTCGTTGGTTATGCAGGACAGTTTGGCTGGAAATTCGGTATTGCAGCAGCCTGGGCAGGTATCGGCAATGCCATCATCGGTTCACTTATGGCCTGGGTTATCCTGGGTAGAAGAACCCGTATTATGAGCCAGCACCTTAACTCTGCAACCATGCCACAGTTCTTTGGAGAAAGATTTGGAAGTAAGCCTCTAAAGCTGGGTGCATCCATTATTATATTCATTTTCCTGATTCCTTATACCGCATCCTTGTACAATGGTTTGTCAAGATTATTCGGCATGGCTTTTGATATTGATTATTCTGTATGTATCATTCTTATGGCGGTACTTACTGCAATCTACGTTATTGCAGGTGGTTACATGGCAACCGCTATCAGTGACTTTATTCAGGGTATCATCATGTTATTCGGTATCGTGGCAATTATCGGTGCCGTACTTAGCAGCAAGGGCGGCTTTATGGCAGCACTGGATGGTCTTGCAAGAGTTACGGATGAGACTGTCTCCACCACACCGGGCATATTTGCCTCCATGTTTGGTCCCGACCCTCTGAACTTATTCTTTGTAGTCATCCTTACCTCCCTTGGTACCTGGGGACTTCCGCAGATGGTTACAAAATTCTATGCAATCAACAATGAAGGAAATATCAAAAAAGGAACCATTATTTCCACTATTTTTGCTCTTATAGTTGCCGGCGGATGCTACTTCCTTGGTGGTTTTGGACGTCTTTTCTCCGACCAGATTGACATCGCAGCAAACGGCTATGATTCCGTTGTTCCTACCATGTTATCCGGCTTGGGAGAGGGACTGATTGCACTGGCGGTCATCTTGGTATTATCTGCATCCATGTCCACCTTATCCTCACTGGTTATGACCTCAAGCTCTACCTTAACCATTGACCTGATTAAGGACAATGTGGTAAAGAAAATGGATGAAAAATCACAGCTCTTATGCATGCGTGTGCTCGTAGTTGTATTCATCATCATCTCCTCTGTACTGGCTATGATTCAGCACAAGAGTAATGTTACCTTTATCGCGCAGCTTATGGGTGTATCCTGGGGCGCACTTGCAGGCGCATTCTTAGCACCGTTTATGTACTCCTTATACTCCAAGAAGGTTACCAAAGCCTCCTGCTGGGTATGCTTCATTTTCAGCTGCGTCGTAATGACTGCAAACATTTTCTTTAGAAGCAGCTTCCCTGCAATCATGCAGTCTCCCATTAACTGCGGTGCCATCGTAATGATGGCAGGTCTTGTCATCGTTCCTGTAGTCAGCTTATTCACACCAAAGCCTGACCAGAAGCAGGTAGACAACGCCTTTGCCTGCTACGAAAAGGAAACCACCGTTTCCCAGAAGACCGCCCTCGGCAAATAAATACATAGCTATTCCGCCCCGTCACAGTTTGTGGCGGGGTTTTTATATTGCTGGGAGTTGGTGAAAGAAATTCATGGTTCGGGTGCATCGCTGGTACAATGGGTGGTGGTTTGGGGGGCAGACTCCGAGACTTAAGTACTTCTAAGATTTTTACATGAAGGGTATCCACAAGCCACGCGTCGGATGCAATGCGCGTCCGTGCGCAGTGCATCCTAAT
>JAFTXD010000014.1 GCA_017461775.1 Lachnospiraceae bacterium | reverse complement strand
TATGAATGTGGAGATATTTAGTACTTCTTAGATTTCTGCTACACTATCAGCGGAATCCGGGCATGGAAGCCCGGATTAGGAGGCACTGCGCATGGACGCGCATTGCTTCCGACGCGTAGCCTGTCAATATACTATATCAGAAATCTTAGAAGTACTTAATATCGGAGCCTGATTAAATATATAGGGGAGCAATATCCCTTGCCACAAATCCCCAGCTCCGTATCAACAAACACTAAAAAAGCACTCGCATGACGGTACGAGTGCTTTTCAAATGCTTATTTATCAAATAATTAAGCCATTGCGTTAACAGCTTTAGCTAAACGGGAAACTTTTCTACCAGCGTTGTTTGCATGATAAACGCCCTTGGTAGCAGCCATCTCGATAACCTTAGTAGCGTTAGCAAGTTCTGCAGTAGCAGCAGCCTTATCGCCAGCTTCAACAGCAGCGAAAACCTTCTTCATAGCAGTCTTAACGCCAGACTTAATAGCCTTATTTCTATCAGCCTTAGTACGGTTTACTAAAATTCTCTTCTTTGCGGATTTAATGTTAGCCAAGATCTACACCTCCAATTACTATACACTTTAATATGTTTTCAAAATAAAATGTATTACCTTAGCCAGACACGGACGACTAATGTAAACATACTATTGTATTTTAGCCAAGCTTTTCTCATTTGTCAATACATAATTTACCGAAAATTGTGAAAAACTATACAAAAATAGTAAATTCGAAAAAGGATGGGAAAGCATATGTTCAATCATACCATAAGAACGGATTTGGCGCTAGAGGCAAGAGAAAGTATTGGGCATAACCTGGAGCAGATGAATGGTATCCAGGTGTCAGAGTATTATGTGGGAAAGAACAAGAATAAGGTGACGAAGGTAACTATCAGCACGAAAAATGCGGAGAAGGCTATGGGGAAGCCCATGGGCACTTATGTAACCATTGAGGCTTCGCAGCTTTCGGAGGATGATGAAGGGGATAACAGGGACATTTCCGAAAGCATGGCAAAGGAGCTGAAAAGGCTTTTGCCGGAGCTTAGTAAAGAACAATCCGTAATGGTAGTTGGACTGGGGAACCGGGAGGTGACAGCGGATGCACTGGGGCCTCAGGTGACGGATCAGCTGCATATTACCAGACATATTATCCAGACCTATGGAAGGGCAGCTTATGGAGAAGGAAAGGTACACGAAATCAGCAGCTTAGAGCCGGGAGTTATGGCTAAAACAGGCATGGAGACTGCGGAGATTGTGCGAGGTGTGGTGGCAGATGTGAAGCCGGATTTAATCTTTGTGGTGGACGCTCTGGCAGCCAGAAGCATCCATAGGCTGAATCGCACCATCCAGATTACGGATACGGGTATCTGGCCCGGTTCCGGTGTGGGCAACCACAGACATCCACTTTCCAAAGAGAGTCTTGGTGTGCCGGTGGTGGCCATTGGTGTGCCTACAGTAGTGGATGCGGCTACGGTTGCACGGGATGCTTCTAATCTGAAGAGTGATTTTGCGGAGCTGAAAAATATGTACCTTGCGGGAAAGGATATTGATGCGGTAATTCGTAAGGTCAGCTTTACCATTTCTGAGGGAATCAATATTGCCCTTACCTTTGAGGAATAGAAGGAGGGACTGGCTCATATATTGAAAAGACAATGACAGGGATGCATAAGGAATGATTTTTGGACAGACATTAGGTAAGTTTCTAAAGAAGCTTTTATTATCCATCATGGGCGTGGTAATGCCCATATACATATATGAAAGCGTGACCATAGAGGGTGTTTTTGCAGGAATGCTAAAGGGGCTCGGAGAGTGGATTTTCCCTCTTTATGCCTATGGGGAGGAAGAAGTACCGTCGGTACACCGGACGGATTCCATTGAATTGGAATATCTGTATTATGATGAGCTGACCCATATGATGGAGGAAGAGAATGGGGAGCTGGTAGCGGAATCGGTAAAGGTGGAGCTGGTAGCCATTGACCCGGAGAGAACCCAAAGTACGGTAGAGGAAAGAGTGGGAGTATTTACGCCACACACCAGACAATATATTACCAATCTGGATGCATTTGCCGATTATGATGCTATTACCAAACACTTTTATATAGTAGATGATGTGACAAGTGTGGGGGAGGGGGAAATCAATTATAAGGAGCTTTTGGAGAGGGATTTGTCTATTTCCAAGGAGGGGGAAGCACCCCAGATTCTTTTGTATCACACCCATTCACAGGAGGGCTTTGCGGATTCCGTGCCGGGAGATGACAATACCACTATCATGGGCGTGGGAGCCTATCTGGCAAGTGTGCTGCAAAATACCTATGGTTACAAGGTGCTGCATCATTTGGGAAAATATGATGTGGAATCCAGGGACAATGCCTATGCCAGGTCTTTGCCGGAGATAAAGCAGCTTCTGGATGAGAACCCTTCCATACAGGTAGTGATTGATTTGCACCGGGATGGTATCAATGAAGCAAACGGTAAGCTGATGACCCAGGTGGATGGCAGGGATACCGCCAAATTTATGTTCTTTAACGGTATCAGTAAAACCAATTCCCAGGGGCAGATAGATTATCTTCCCAATCCGAATTTGCAGGATAATCTGGCATTTTCCCTGCAAATGAAGCTGAAAGCAGACGAATATTACCCCGGAGTTGCAAGAAAAAACTACATAAATGGCTATCGGTACAATATGCATCTAAAGGCCCGTACCATCCTTATTGAATTGGGGGCCCAGAACAATACCTTTGGGGAGGCCATCAATGCCTGTGATATTTTGGCACATTTATTAGACATGGTTTTGACAGGACAGTAAGAATTGTGCTAAAATATAACGGATTATGATTGTATAAGAGAGGAACAACAGATGGCAGTAGTGGATCAGAGTAAAATTCGCAATTTTTGTATTGTTGCACATATAGACCACGGTAAATCCACCTTGGCAGACCGTATTATCGAAAAGACAGGACTCCTTACCAGCAGAGAGATGCAGGCGCAGGTGCTGGATAATATGGAGCTGGAGAGAGAGCGTGGTATTACTATTAAGGCTCAGTCCGTAAGAACCGTATATAGGGCGAAGGATGGGGAAGAGTATATCTTTAACCTGATTGATACCCCGGGACATGTGGACTTTAACTATGAGGTAAGCCGTTCTTTGGCTGCCTGTGACGGTGCTATTTTGGTAGTGGATGCTGCCCAGGGAATTGAGGCACAGACTCTGGCAAATGTATATCTGGCGCTGGACCATGACCTGGATGTTTTTCCTGTAATTAATAAAATTGACCTGCCAAGTGCAGACCCGGATCGTGTGAAGGATGAAATTGAGGATGTCATCGGTATTGAAGCACAGGATGCCCCACTGATTTCTGCAAAAAACGGTATCGGTATTGAGGATGTATTAGAGGCTATTGTAGAGAAGATTCCGGCTCCTAAGGGTGACCCGGAGGCTCCGTTGCAGGCACTGATTTTTGACTCCGTATATGATCCTTACAAGGGGGTTATCATTTTCTGTCGTATCATGGAGGGTACGGTGAAAAAGGGTACTCCCATCCGCATGATGGCTACGGGAGCCGTGGAGGATGTGGTAGAAGTAGGATATTTTGGTGCAGGACAGTTTATTCCCTGCGAGGAGCTTTCCGCAGGTATGGTAGGCTATATTACCGCTTCTATTAAGAATGTAAAGGACACTGCCGTAGGTGATACAGTGACGGATAATTCCCGTCCCTGCGCAGAGCCCCTTCCGGGCTATAAGAAGGTGCAGTCCATGGTGTACTGTGGTATGTATCCTGCAGACGGTGCGAAATATCCGGATTTGCGTGATGCACTGGAAAAGCTGCAGCTTAACGATGCATCCCTGTTCTATGAGCCGGAGACTTCTATTGCCCTGGGTTTTGGTTTCCGCTGTGGCTTCTTGGGGCTTCTTCATCTGGAGATTATTCAGGAGCGTCTGGAGCGTGAATATAATTTAGATTTGGTAACTACTGCACCGGGCGTAGTATATAAGGTATATAAGACAAATGGAGAGGTGATTGAGCTGACCAATCCTTCCAACTTACCGGACCCTTCCGAGATTGATTATATGGAGGAGCCCATCGTAAGTGCGGAGATTATGGTGACCAAGGATTTCATCGGTTCCATTATGGAGCTTTGTCAGGAGCGTCGTGGTGTGTACCTTGGTATGGAGTATATTGAGGAAAACAGAGCACTGTTGAAATACGACCTTCCGCTGAATGAAATTATTTATGATTTCTTCGATGCCTTAAAGTCACGCTCTAAGGGCTATGCATCCTTTGACTATGATATCAAGGGGTACGAGCTTTCCAAGCTGGTGAAGCTGGATATCTTGATTAATAAAGAGGAAGTGGATGCCCTATCCTTTATCGTACATGCGGATTCCGCTTACGAGAGAGGCCGCAGGATGTGTGAGAAGCTGAAGGATGAGATTCCCAGACATTTGTTTGAGATTCCGATCCAGGCAGCTGTGGGTGGTAAGGTAATCGCCAGAGAGACCGTGCGTGCAATGCGTAAGGACGTGCTGGCAAAGTGCTACGGCGGTGATATTACCCGTAAGAAGAAGCTTCTTGAGAAACAAAAGGAAGGTAAAAAGAGAATGCGTCAGGTGGGCAATGTAGAGATTCCCCAGAAGGCATTCATGAGTGTATTAAAGTTGGATGATAAAAAATAAAAATTTAGAGATCTATATCCATATACCCTTTTGCAGACGAAAATGCAGATATTGTGATTTTTTATCTTTTTCCCAGGGGGAAGAGGTGCAGAGGCGGTATATGGATGCCTTGAAAAAAGAGATTACTGCCAAAAGTCAGAAATATCGGGCCTACGAGGTGACCACTGTATTTATCGGTGGCGGTACGCCGTCCATTGTAAAGCCCCAGTGGATAAAGGAGCTGATGGAGCTTTTATCTGTCTGCTTTACCATCGCGGAGGATGCGGAGATATCCATGGAGATGAATCCGGGTACGGTGGCAGAGGAAAGCCTTGCCATTTATAAGGCGGCGGGGATTAACCGGCTCAGTATTGGCTTGCAGTCCGCAAAGGATGAGGAACTGGCACTTTTGGGAAGAATCCATTCTTTTGAGGAATTTCTATCTGCCTATACCTCTGCCAGAAGTATGGGCTTTTTTAATATTAATGTGGACCTTATGAGTGCCCTGCCGGGGCAGAGTCTTACAAGCTACCGGGAATCGTTGGAGAGGGTTCTGTCTCTATCGCCGCCACCGGAGCATATCTCTGCCTACAGCCTGATTGTGGAGGAGGGAACGCCCTTTTATGATGCCTATGAAAAGGGCGAGTTGATGCTGCCTTCGGAGGAGGAGGAGCGGTTGATGTATGAGGAAACGGAGAAGATGCTCAGAGAACATGGATTTTACCGTTATGAGATTTCCAATTATGCAAAAAAGGGCTATGAATGTAAGCACAATGTAGGCTACTGGAGAAGGGAAAATTACGTGGGCTTTGGCCTTGGGGCGGCGTCCATGGTGGAAAATGTCAGGTTTTCCGGCGAGACGGATTTGGAGGCGTATCTGGCAAATCCGTTAAAGGAAGCAGAAGAGACAGCGCTTTCCTTGGAGGAGCAGATGGAGGAATTTATGTTTCTGGGGCTGCGCCTGATAAGAGGTGTGGAAGAGAGCACATTTTGTGAGCTTTTCGGAAAATCCGTGGAGGAGGTATACGGAGAAGTTCTGGATAAGCATGTAAAAAATGGTCTGCTTTGCAGAACGGACGGCCGGATTTATTTAAGTCACAGAGGTATTGATGTGTCAAATTATGTTATGTCTGATTTTTTATTATCTTAAAAATGTAGACTTGCACGAATTGTGTCCCCAGCTCATACAATAAGATAAAGCAAAAATCAGGATTTAAGCATGTGAAGCCTTTTCAGAAACCATTAACTGCGGCGGAAGAAATATATTATTTGGAATGCTTAAAGGATGAGGATAGTGGTAAGGCAAGAGCGGCGAAAGACGTACTGGTGGAGCGGAATATGCGTCTGGTAGCTCATGTGGCCAAGAAATATCAAAATGTAAATGAGGAAATGGATGATCTTCTTGCGGTGGGCTGTATTGGTCTGATTAAAGCAGTGGACAGCTTTGATGCAGGAAAAGGAAGGCTTGCCACCTATGCGTGCAGGTGTATTGATAATGAGATTCTGATGCTTCTTCGAAATAAGAAAAAGTCTGCCAGGGATGTGTCCATATATGAATCCATCGGTCAGGATAAAGAGGGAAATGAAATCTGCCTTCTGGATATTATCGAGGGAGCGGAGGACAATGTGGCAGAGGCACTGGATAGACAGGATTCCATCCGTTGTCTGAATGAGGCTGTGGAGAAGGTTTTAAGTCCCCGGGAAAGGCAGATTATCACTATGCGGTACGGTTTAAAAGGGCAAAAAGAGCAGACACAGCTGGAGGTAGGAGCGAAATTGGGGATATCCAGAAGCTATGTTAGCAGAATTGAGAAAAAAGTACTAAATAAATTAAAAAACTATTTTGAAAATTTGTAATTATGTTATATAATGTAGATATATAATTGTGTGAAAAATTACTACTTATGGGGAAAAAGGAAACAAAATATGCAATTCGTAAAAGTGGAAGACTTAAAAAATGGTATGCGTCTGGCAAGACCAATTTACAATAAGCAGGGAGTACTTTTGTTTGAGAGGGATTCCAAGCTTTCTGAGCAGGCAATCAGCAGTATTCGTAATTTCGGATTAATCGGTATTTATATCTTGGAGCCTGCGGAGCCGGTTCCCCCCATGTCAGAGGAGGATTTGGAATTTGAGCGTTTCCAGACGATGACAGTGTTTGCACTGCAGGATGAGCTGGAGCATATTACCGATACCAGAAAAGCCAGCAAGCTGCCTACCATTGAGGCTACGATTGTGAAGAAGTACGGTCATATGGATAAGAAGGTGAACTTCTATCAGAACCTTCGCAGCTACAATGATTTTGTATGTAAGCATTCATTGAATGTAGCTATTTTATGTACGATGATATCCCATGTGCTGAATATCCGTATTGAAGATCAGAACAATACCGTATTTGCTTCCCTTCTGCATGATATCGGTAAGGTAGGTATTTTTAAGGAGCTGGGAGAAGGTAAGGGAAGTCTGGAGGAGCTGGATGACAGATTACTTCATGCACAGCTTACCCAGGCAGATATTATAGAGAATGCATTTGCACAGGGAACGCCTGTCCGTAGAATCTGTGTACAGGTAGCGAAGGCACAGATGGAGATTGCAGAGGAGAAGCCAATCAGTGCAAAGCTGGGTATCTCCGCCAAGATTTTGCTTGTAGCCAATAAGTATGATGAAATGACAGCCATGCAGGTGAATACGACCAAAACAGAGTCGGAGGTTCTTGCGATTAAGGAGCTTCTTTCAAAGCCGGAATATTACGATCCGGAGATTGTAAATGCATTGATTTCATCGATTCATATCCTGTTCCCGGGGGTTAGTGTGGAGCTGAATACCGGCGAAAAGGCACTGGTACTTGTGGCGAATGAATATGATATCTTAAAGCCCATGGTACTGGTATTTCGAGATAACAGTATTATCGATTTATCTGCCAAGGCAAATAGTGATATTGAAATTGTGGATATCATGAAGACCCTGGATAATCGTTATGTTTTAGATACTGAGGCATTGAAGAATGCCGGATTTTAGTCTGGAGGAAAAGTGGAATGCTTTCTATTGAGGAAATACTTAGAACTGCCAAGGAGGCTGGGGCATCGGATGTGCATCTGACGGTAGGTATTCCGCCCAAAATGCGTGTAAATGGTAATCTGATTACCATGGACTATGCCAAGATGCTGCCGGCGGATACACTGGATATTCTCCTGGAGATTATGACAGAGACCCAGAGAGATCGTTTCGAGGAGCGTGGAGAGTACGATATGTCCTTTTCCATTCCCAACTGCGGTCGTTATCGTGTAAATGCGTATAAGCAGAGAGGCTCTGTGGCACTTGCTTTTCGTCTGGTAGGAACCAAGGTTCCGGCGCCGGAGGAGCTGGGTGTGCCGGAGTCCGTGATTGATTTATACCAGAGAAAGCGCGGTCTGGTGCTGGTAACCGGTCCTACCGGTAGTGGTAAATCCACCACACTGGCTGCTATTATTGATAAGATTAACAATAACCGCGATGCCCATGTGATTACACTGGAGGACCCTATCGAGTATCTCCATCAGCATAAGTTGTCCATGGTAAACCAGAGAGAAATCGGTCTGGATTCCGAGAATTATGCCAATGCTCTTCGTGCGGCCCTTCGTGAGGATCCGGATGTTATTTTGGTAGGAGAGATGCGTGACTTTGAAACCATCAGTGTTGCGATTACTGCGGCGGAGACGGGACATTTGGTGTTGTCTACCCTGCATACCATCGGTGCGGCAAGTACAGTAGACCGTGTCATCGACGTATTCCCGCCCCATCAGCAGCAGCAGATTCGTGTACAGCTTGCCAATGTACTGGAGGCAGTGGTATCCCAGCAGCTGATTCCTACTGCAGATGGACAGGGACGTGTGGCAGCCTTCGAGGTAATGCATGCCAACCATGCGGTACGTAACCTGATCCGTGAGGGAAAATCCCATCAGCTGGCATCGGTAATGCAGACCAATCGTAAAATCGGCATGATTACCATGGATGAAGCAATTATTCAGTTATTCTATGAGGGTAGAATTGACCGTGATATGGCGGTGCAGTTTGCGCAGGACCCCGACAGCATGGAAAACAAAATCTAAAAGTCTGATTCTTTTACGGCAAAACCAAGAGAAATGTTGGTTTTGCCGTTTCTTTTTCACTTTTACAAAATCACTAAAAACATTTACATAGGAGGATATAGAATGTTTCGTTCTGTTTTAACAGGATGTCTATGTGGCGTGGATGCCAATATCATTCATGCGGAAGTGGACGTCTCTACCGGTCTGCCCGGATTTTCCATGGTGGGCAGCCTTAGCAATGAAGTGAAGGAGGCAAGGGAGCGTGTGCAGGTGGCCTTAAAAAATACGGACTTTGACCTTCCGCCCAATAAGATAACTATCAATTTGTCCCCAGCGGATATCCGTAAGGATGGAACCTGCTTTGATTTGCCCATTGCGGTAGGGCTTCTGGGATGCTTTGGTCTTTTTGAGGAGGAGAGGATAGAAGGGGTACTTTTCTTAGGAGAGCTGGGCTTAAACGGGGAGATAAAGCCGGTAAACGGGGTTCTCCCCATTGTGAAGGCGGCGGCAAAGCAGGGAATCCGGGAGTGTATCGTGCCCAAGAGGAATCTGGCAGAGGGCAGTGTGATTCCCGGAATCATCGTAAGAGGTGCGGAGCATATCCGGCAGGTGCTGGAGTTTTTGCAGGCAGAGGAGGAGGAAAAGAAGGGGCTGCTGGTAACGGGAGAATGCCGGCTGGAGGATTTCCTTAAGCAGGCAGAGAATAGCTGCAGTCTGGATTTTGCAGAGGTAAAGGGGCAAAAAATGGCAAAGCGTGCGGCAGAGATTGCAGCAGCGGGCTTTCACAATCTTGCTCTTTCCGGTCCACCCAGCGCAGGGAAAAGCATGATTGCTAAGCGGATTCCCGGGATTTTACCCAAGCTGACCATTCAGGAGGCACTGGATGTGTCTGCAATCTATAGTGTAGCGGGACTTTTAACGGAGGAGATGCCCATCGTCACCGAAAGGCCTTTTCAGAGTCCACACCATACCATTTCCGGGGCTGCGCTTGTGGGCGGCGGAAGTAAGGTGCGTCCCGGCGCCATTTCCCTTGCCCACAAAGGGGTACTTTTTCTGGATGAATTAACGGAATTTCCCAGAAGTATCTTAGAGAATCTGCGTCAGCCCATTGAGGACAAAAGGGTGAATATTGTGCGGGTACACGGTAGTTATGTGTTTCCCACGGACTTCATGCTGGTATGCGCCATGAATCCCTGCAAATGCGGATTTTATCCAGATAAAAATAAATGCACCTGTACGGAAAATGAGCTGCACAGATACCGGGGGAAGCTGTCCGGACCACTGATTGACCGTATTGATATGTATGTGGAAACCCAGAGAGTGGATTTAAGGAGTCTTAGCAAGATGGAAAAGGGAGAAAGTACGGCAGTCATAAGGGAGAGAGTATCCAAGGCCAGGGGATTGCAGGAGAGGCGCTTTAGGGAGCTTCCCTTTCAGTTCAATTCCCAGATGGAGGTGCAGGATATCGAGAGGTTCTGCCATCTGGAAGAGAAGGAAAAGCGGCTTATGGAGCTTGCCTATAACAGCCTGGAGCTCAGTGCCAGAACCTATCACCGGGTACTGAAGGTGTCACGCACCATTGCGGATTTAGAGGGGGAAGAGAGAATATTGGAGAGGCATATCAGCGAGGCGCTGGCATATCGTTTTATGAAAGGATAAGGAATATGAGAAAGTACGATTATTTTCTGGACACTTGTCCGGGAGTTGGGGACAAAAGAAAAAATACGATTCTGAGGGCTGTAAAGGATTCCAAGGAAATATATGATATGAGTGAAAAGGATTTGTCCGGGCTGCTGAGACCGGAGATCGTACAGGCCCTTTTGCAGCATCGGGAAAAGTGGAAGTTAGAGGAGGAGTATAATAAACTGGAGGAAAAGGGAATTCAGCTGGTGACCCTTCCTATGGAGGAGTATCCGGAGAGACTGCGAAGGATTCCGGACCCACCCTTTGCCCTGTATGTGCGGGGAAGACTGCCCGGGGAGGAGCAGCTTTCCGTGGCAGTTATCGGAGCAAGGGACTGCTCGGAGTATGGAGAATATGTGGCAGAGGCTCTGGGAAATTGCTTGGGAGAGCAGGGGATTTCCCTGATTAGCGGTATGGCAAGGGGGATTGACGGCATCAGTCAGATGGCAGCCTTAAAGGCTGGCGGAGCTTCTTATGGGGTACTGGGCTGCGGAGTAGATGTTTGTTACCCAAAAAGCAATAGACTACTCTATGACAGGCTTTTGGAAAAAGGAGGAATCATCTCTACCTATCCGCCGGGGACTGCACCCAGGGCCAGTCTTTTTCCACCCAGAAACCGCATTGTCAGCGGCCTGTGTGATGTGCTGGTGGTAGTGGAGGCAAGGCAGCGCAGCGGTACCTCCATTACCGTGGAAATGGCTTTAGAGCAGGGGAAGGATGTGTATGCGGTGCCGGGAAGACTTACGGACCGGCTCAGTGATGGCTGTAACCGGATGCTGAAGGATGGTGCACAGATTTTTCTTTCTCCGAAGGAATTTGTGGAGGAGCTTTCCATGCGATACGGCAATATGCTGACACTTAGGAAAACTGCTTCCGATATCATGATTCCTGAGGGAGAAAAGCTTTCGGAACAGGAGCTGATGGTGTACCAGGCACTGGATTTGTATCCCCTACCGGTGGAGAAGGTGCTGGAGAAGCTACAAAGGAAAAAGGGGGCACAGGCCCCGGAGTTTTCCCAGGTGATGATTATCCTGATGGGACTTTGTGTTAAGGGTCTTATCGTACAAAATACCAGTGGCTGGTTTTCGAAAACTGTGTAGCATTGAAATACAAAATGTGGTATGATGATTTATTATAATGCCCTAAATGGACTTGATACCCGATGTTGTAAGGAGGATGATTATGTTTCGAGAAAAGACGAAGGTAATTTCAATTGGCAATGTAAAAATCGGTGGAGATTATCCCATCGCTATTCAGTCCATGACCAATACAAAGACAGAAGATGTGGAGGCTACCGTAGCCCAGATTCACAGATTAGAGAAGGCGGGCTGCGAAATCGTTCGTTGTACTGTGCCTACCTTGGAGGCGGCAAAGGCAATTGCGGAGATTAAGAAGCAGATTTCCATTCCACTGGTGGCAGATATTCATTTTGACTATCGTATGGCCATAGCAGCTATGGAGAACGGTGCGGACAAGATTCGTATTAATCCCGGAAATATCGGCAGCACGGACAAGGTAAAGGCCGTGGTGGATGTGGCAAAGGAGCGTAACATCCCTATCAGAGTGGGAGTGAACAGTGGTTCTTTGGAGAAGCATCTGGTGGAAAAGTACGGTGGCGTTACCGCGGAGGGTATCGTGGAAAGTGCACTGGATAAGGTGCGTATCATCGAGGAATTGGGCTATGATAATCTGGTCATCAGTATCAAATCTTCCGACGTTATGATGTGTGTGAAGGCTCATGAGCTTTTGGCGGATAAGACTCCTTATCCTTTGCATGTGGGGATCACGGAGTCCGGCACGGTGCAGAGTGGCAATATCAAGTCTGCTCTGGGGCTTGGCATCATTTTAAATCAGGGTATCGGAAATACCATCCGTGTATCCTTAACCGGTGACCCGGTGGAGGAGATTAAATCTGCCAAGCTGATTTTGAGAACTCTGGAACTTCGTAAGGGAGGCATCGAGGTGGTATCCTGCCCTACCTGTGGCAGAACTCAGATTAATTTGATAGAGCTGGCGACTAAGGTAGAGAAGCTGGTGGAGGATTATCCTCTGGATATTAAGGTGGCAGTTATGGGCTGCGTGGTAAACGGCCCGGGAGAGGCGAAAGAGGCGGACCTTGGCATTGCCGGGGGTATCGGTGAAGGACTACTTATCAAAAAAGGGGAGATTATCCGAAAGGTACCGGAGGCAGAGCTGCTAGGGACCTTAAAGGATGAATTGGATCACTGGAATTAATTGCAGAAATGAGGGAGTTTCATGGGAAAACCGTTTTTTGAAGTGTTCCCGTCTTTACAATTGAATAATGCTGCTCATGATATTATGGAGCAGGCAGAGATAGAAAGAGTTTCGACCACGAAGAAGAAGGATTTTATCCGGATTTATCTTCACAGTAGCAGGTTGATTATGAAGGATGTCATCTGGGATGTAGAAAAGCAGATTAAGAGTCAGCTTTTCCCCCAGGCGAATCTGACCATTAAAATATACGAGAAATTTGAGCTTTCTTCCCAGTATACGCCCCAGAAGCTTTTGGATGTGTATAAGGAGTGTATTCTGGAGGAGGTTCGTGCATACAGTAATATTGCTTATAATGCCTTAAAGGGTGGCGTATTTTCTTTCCCGGATGAGCACCAGGTAGTGCTGGAGATGGAGGATACTGTTATCGCCAGAAGCAAGGAAGCAGAGCTTTTGGAGATTCTGCAGAAGGTGCTGGTGGAGCGGTGTGGATTTGACCTGGGCATTTCTGCCACTTACAGAGAAGCCAAGGTAGGAAAGTACGCGGAAGAGGACGCCCTTCGTATTAAACGTGAGGTGGCGGAAATCTATAAGAGAGTCCAGAGAGCTGCCGGAGAGGATGCATTTTCAGAAGGGGCGGCGAGCCAGGAAGAGGCAAAGCAGAAGCCGGAGGCGGAAGAGAAATCCAAAGCAAAGCAGGCTGCACCTGCCAAAGAATTCAAAAAGGAGTTCAAGAAGGACTTCAAAAAGGGAGATTTTCAAAAGGGCGGTGCCTTTGGAGGCAGTGCCAAAAGGAGCGACAATCCCGACGTTATCTATGGACGTGATTTTGAAGATGAAGCCATGCGCATTGAGGATGTGGTGGGTGAAATCGGAGAGGTTACCATCCGTGGTAAGATTCTCGGCGTAGAGGTCAGAGAGCTTCGAAATGGTGAAAAATCCATTATTTCCTTTAATGTTACGGACTTTACGGATACCATCACGGTTAAGATGTTCGCCCGCAATGAGCAGGTTCCGGAGATTACCGGTGGTATTAAGAAGGGTGCCTTTGTGAAAATCAAGGGTATCAGTATGATAGATAAATTTGATAGGGAGCTGAGTATTCAGTCGGTGAATGGTATCAAGAAGATTTCTGACTTTACCACCACCAGAATGGATACCGCCGCCAGAAAGCGTGTGGAGCTGCACTGTCATACCAAGATGAGCGATATGGATGGTGTATCCGAGGCCAAGGATATTGTAAAGCGTGCCTACAAGTGGGGGCATAGGGCCATCGCCATCACGGACCATGGTGCGGTGCAGGGCTTTACGGATGCAGGTCATGTATGGGACGATTTGTGGAAGGAAGAGAAGAACAAGCGCAAGGAAGCAGGAGATAATAATCCGGACAAGCAGGACTTCTTTAAGATTATTTACGGTGTAGAGGGATATATTGTAGATGACCTCCGCGACATTGTTGTGGGAGAGAAGGGACAGGATTTAGACGCCTCCTTTGTGGTATTTGATATTGAGACCACGGGCTTTTCGCCCATTAATAACCGCATCATCGAAATCGGTGCGGTAAAGGTGGAAAATGGTAAGATTACCGACCATTTCTCCACCTTTGTGAACCCGGAGGTTCCCATCCCTTTCGAGATAGAAAAGCTTACCGGTATCAATGATGAAATGGTGCTTGATGCTCCGAAAATTGAAGAGGTATTGCCGGAGTTTGTGGCATTTTGTGAGGACTGTGTGTTGGTGGCACATAACGCCAATTTTGATATGAGCTTTATCATCGAGAATTGCAGAAGGCTTTCCTTGCCCACGGAGTATACCTATGTGGATTCCGTGCCCATTGCCCGAATCCTTTTGCCCAGCCAGGCAAAGCATACCCTGGACGCAGTGGCAAAGACACTGGGAATTTCTTTGGACAATCACCATCGTGCAGTGGATGATGCCGAGTGCACGGCACAGATTTTTGTAAAGTTCATCCCTATGCTGAGAGAGCATAAGGTAAATACCCTGAAGGAAGTAAATGAGCTGGGAAATTCCAGTGTGGAGCTGATTCGTAAGATGCCTTCTTATCACTGTATTCTGCTGGCGAAGAATGATTTGGGACGAATCAATCTGTATCGTCTGGTGTCTCAATCCCATTTGACCTATTTCAGCAGACACCCCCGCATACCTAAGAGCTTGATTAATAAGTACCGAGAGGGTCTGATTATCGGCAGCGCCTGTGAGGCGGGTGAGCTTTACAGAGCGTTAATTGACGGCAAATCCGATGCGGATATTGCCAGAATTGTCAGCTTTTATGATTATCTGGAGATTCAGCCATGGGGCAATAATAAGTTCATGATTGAATCGGATAAGTATAGAGATATCAATTCTAAGGAAGACATTTACGCCATTAATAAGCGTATTGTTTCCTTAGGAGAGCAGTTTCATAAGCCGGTAGTGGCTACCTGTGACGTGCATTTCCTTGACCCGGAGGATGAGGTTTACCGCCGTATCATCATGGCGGGTAAGGGCTTTGCAGATGCGGATGACCAGGCACCTCTTTATCTACATACCACGGACGAGATGCTGGAGGAATTCGCTTACCTTGGAAGTGACAAGGCCAAGGAAGTGGTCATTACCAACACCAATATGATTGCGGATATGATTGAGACCATTGCACCGGTTCGTCCGGATAAATGTGCGCCGGTCATTGAGGATAGCGATAAGACGTTGACGGATATCTGCTACAATAAGGCTCATGAAATCTACGGACCGGATTTGCCGGAAATCGTAGAAAAGCGACTTCAGAAGGAATTGAATTCCATCATCAGCAATGGCTTTGCCGTAATGTATATCATTGCCCAGAAGCTGGTGTGGAAGTCGGTGGAGGACGGGTATCTGGTAGGTTCCCGAGGCTCCGTAGGTTCTTCCTTTGTGGCAACCATGTCCGGTATCACAGAGGTTAACCCCTTAAGTCCCCACTACCTGTGTCCGGAGTGCCATTATGTGGATTTTTATTCCGATGAGGTACGAGCGTATGCCGGTATGGCGGGAATCGATATGCCGGATAAGGATTGTCCACAGTGTGGGCACAAGCTGATTAAGGAGGGCTTTGATATTCCTTTCGAGACCTTCCTTGGCTTTAATGGCGATAAGGAGCCGGATATTGACTTGAATTTCTCCGGCGAGTATCAGTCCAAGGCTCATAAGTATACCGAGGTAATCTTCGGCTCCGGTCAGACCTTCCGTGCAGGTACCATCGGTACCCTGGCGGATAAGACCGCCTTTGGATATGTGAAGAACTATTATGAAGAGCGCGGTATTCACAAGCGGAAGAGTGAAATCGAGCGTATCAGCCTGGGATGTACGGGAGTACGCCGAAGTACGGGACAGCACCCCGGTGGTATTGTGGTTCTGCCCATCGGACAGGACATCAATTCCTTTACCCCGGTGCAGCATCCGGCCAACGATATGACCACGGAAACCATTACCACCCACTTTGATTACCACTCCATTGACCATAACCTGCTTAAGCTGGATATTCTGGGGCACGATGATCCGACCATGATTCGTATGTTGCAGGATTTAACGGGACTTGACCCTACCACCATTCCACTGGATGACCAGGGGGTTATGAGCCTGTTCCAGAGCACCAAGGCACTTGGGATTACACCGGAGCAGATTAGTGGCTGTAAGCTGGGCGCGCTTGGAATTCCGGAGTTTGGTACGGATTTTGCGATGCAGATGTTAATTGATACGCAGCCTCAGCATTTTTCAGATTTGGTTCGTATTGCGGGACTTTCCCATGGTACCGACGTATGGCTGGGCAATGCCCAGACCTTGATACAGGAGGGAACGGCAACCATTTCCACCTGTATCTGTACCCGAGATGATATTATGACTTACCTGATTAATCAGGGGGTGGAAGCTGGTCTGTCCTTTACCATTATGGAGAGTGTGCGTAAGGGTAAGGGCTTAAAGCCGGAGTGGGAAGCTGCCATGAAGGAGAAGGATGTACCGGATTGGTATATCTGGTCCTGTAAGAAGATTAAATACATGTTCCCCAAGGCCCATGCGGCGGCTTACGTTATGATGGCATGGCGTATCGCTTATTGTAAGGTATATCATCCTTTGGCGTATTATGCGGCATATTTCAGTATTCGTGCTAAGGCATTTTCCTACGAGCTGATGTGTCAGGGCCAGAGGCATTTGGAAAATATTATGGAGGATTATCGTAAGCGCATGGATAGTCTTTCCAATAAAGAGGAAAACTCTTATTCAGATATGCGTATTGTGCAGGAGATGTATGCAAGAGGCTATGAATTTATGCCCATTGATATTTTTACTGCGGGCTCCAGACTGTTTCAGATTATTGATGGTAAGATTATGCCGTCCTTAAGTAGTATTGACGGTCTGGGCGAAAAAGCGGCGGATGCCATTGTGGAGGCGGCCAAGGATGGTCCATTCCTATCCAAGGATGACTTTAGGCAGCGTACCAAGGTATCCCAGACGATTATTGAATTAATGGACAGATTAGGCCTTTTGGGTAATCTGCCGGAATCTAACCAGATAAGTCTCTTTGACTTGGTATAACTACAGCGAAAGGTGGAAGGCATATGGATTGCAAGGAGTACGAAAAGAGAATCCCCAGATTTATCAATGATGAGATGAATTTTACGGAACTGAAAGAATTTGCAAAGCATATCTCCACCTGCGAAAGCTGTAAGGAGGAGCTGACTATACAGTTTCTGATTGATAAGGGTTTAGAGCGTCTGGAGGAAGGTAGCGCCTTTGATTTAAACAAGGAGATGCGCCTTCGAATGGATGCAGCAAGGGGGAAAATCCAATTCCATGAAAGATTTTTAAAAATTGGATTTTTCTGGGAGCTGCTGGCCATGGCAGGAGTCATTGCCATTATTGTTTGGATTTTATATTAATGCGGAAAAGAGATGTATAAATGAGTAAAAAACTGGTTTTAATTGATGGACATAGTATACTTAACAGAGCCTTTTTCGGAGTGCCGGATTTAACCAATGCAAAGGGGCTTCATACCAATGCCATATATGGTTTTCTGAATATTTTATTTAAGATTCTGGACGAGGAGAAGCCGGATTATCTGGCGGTGGCCTTTGATGTGAAGGCACCCACCTTCCGGCATGAGCTTTTTGCGGAATATAAGGGAACCCGAAAGCCTATGGCTGAGGAATTACGTGAGCAGGTACCGGTGATGAAGGAGGTTCTTGCCGCCATGGGCGTGGTCTGCGTGGAGCATGCCGGCTGGGAAGCGGACGATATCATGGGTACTCTGGCGAAAAAGGCAGAAGCAGATGGTATCGAGGTATCCTTAGTGTCCGGAGACCGGGACTTACTTCAGATTGCATCGAAGCATATCAAAATCCGTATTCCTAAGACGAAAATGGGACGGACGGAGATTGAAGATTATTATGAGGACGATGTGCTTGAAAAATATCAGGTGACACCTGTCCAGTTTATTGAATTAAAGGCCTTGATGGGGGATACGGCGGACAATATTCCCGGAGTGCCCAAGGTGGGCGAGAAAACTGCTACTGCTCTTATGGTGGAGTACGGTTCCATTGAGAATATTTATGCCAATATTGAGAATATCACCAAGAAGAGCATCAAGGAATCCTTAAAGGAAAATAAGCATCTGGCGGAGCTTAGTAAGACACTGGCAACCATTAAAACGGATTGTGATATTGTGCTGGATTATGAAAGTGCCAGAGCAGAAGGGTATTTTACCCAGGAAGCCTACCAGCTTTTCAAGATGCTGGAGTTTAAAAACATGCTGAGCCGCTTTGAAAGCAACATGGCAGAAAAGCAGGCGGCCAATATTAGCGAAGGCTTCCATATTGTGGAGAAAAAGAGTGATTTTGCATCTCTGTGCAGAAGGGTGAAGAAGGGCACAAAGGTTGGTCTGGAGCTGGTGGTGGAAAACGGACAGCTTTTAGGAGCAGTCCTTGCGATGTCGGAGAAGGAACTGTATTATTTTTACCAGGAGCAGGCTCCGGTAAAGAAGGAAAATGAGCAGCTTTCTCTCTTTGATACTTCCCCGGAACCGGCTATGGACAGGGAACTGGAAGAGGCTCTTTGGGCGCTTTCAGAGAATGCAAGGATTTACACCTTAAATATAAAGGATAAATATGATTATTTATGCTATGATAATCTGGAAAACTACTTTGATGTAGTACTGGGAGCATACCTTTGCAATCCCTTAAAAAATGATTATGACGCAGAGGCCATTGCCACTGAATATCTGGGAATTTCCATCCCGGGCTATAAGGAGTTTTTCGGCAAGCTGACCATTTCCCAGGCAGCTGCGGATAAGAGTGCAGAGCTGGCTTACTTTTATTTGTATCAGGCCTATACCGCTTATGCAGCGGGGGACAAAATCATAGAGAAATTAAAGGAGCAGGGCATGTATCCGCTAATGCAGGACATGGAGATGCCCCTGACCTATGTGCTGTATGATATGGAAAAGGAAGGCGTGCTGGTAAAAAGGGAAGAGCTGAAGAATTACGGCGAAGCTCTGGTTTCCCAGATTACAGAGCTGGAAAAGAGTATCCATGAAAGTGCAGGCGCTGAGTTTAATATTAATTCTCCCAAGCAGCTGGGAGAGGTTTTATTTGAGAAGATGGGGATTCCCGGTGGAAAGAAAACAAAGACCTGATATTCTACGGCGGCGGATGTACTGGAGAAGCTGGCACCGGAGTATCCTATCGTAAATGATATTTTGGAATACCGGACATTGACCAAATTGAAGTCCACCTACGCAGAGGGACTTTCCGGCTGTATCCGGGAGGATGGAAGGATTCATACCACCTTTAATCAGACCATTACGGCTACGGGACGTATCAGCTCCACGGAGCCGAATTTACAGAATATCCCCATGCGTATGGAGCTGGGTAAGCAGATTCGTAAGGTATTTGTGCCCAAGGAAGGGTGCCTACTCATGGATGCGGATTATTCTCAGATCGAGCTGCGTGTGTTGGCTCATCTCTCCGGGGATGAAGAGCTGATTAGTGCTTACCGCAGTGAGCAGGACATCCACAGAATCACAGCATCCAAGGTATTTAAGATTCCTTTTGAAGAGGTAACGGAGCTGCAACGAAGAAATGCCAAGGCGGTAAATTTTGGTATCGTATACGGCATCAGTTCTTTTGGCCTCAGTCAGGATTTGAGTATCAGCCGTAAGGAAGCGGCAGGATATATAGAGCAGTATTTTGCTACCTATCCAAGACTTAAGCAGTATCTGGATGATCTGGTGGAAAATGCCAAGAAGGACGGATATACCGCCACCTTATTCGGAAGAAGGAGACCCATACCGGAGCTTTCTTCCTCCAATTTCATGCAGCGTTCCTTCGGAGAGCGTGTGGCCATGAATGCACCTATACAAGGGACAGCGGCGGATATTATTAAGCTGGCAATGATAAAGGTCTGGAAGGCTCTAAGGGAAGCAGGGCTGAAATCCAAGCTGATTTTACAGGTTCATGACGAACTTCTCATCGAAGTGTGGGAAGAGGAAGTGGCACAGGTGAAAGAAATACTGGCGAACAATATGCGTCAGGCTGCGGATTTGGCAGTGGATTTGGCCGTAGATTTACATGTAGGAAAAGACTGGTACGATGCACACTAGTCTTTAGGAGTTTTTATGAAACTGATTGGAATTACGGGAGGCGTGGGAAGCGGTAAGTCCCAGGTGCTTTCCTTTATCCGGGAGCATTATCTGTGTGAGATTTATCTGGCAGATGAGGTTGCCCATATTGTACAACGAAAAGGGCAGGTCTGTTATGAAGAAATTGTCAGTCTTCTGGGAGAAGAGATTCTTGGGCCGGATGGCGAAATCGACAGAAGGGCCATGGCAGCAAAAATCTTTGCAGAGGAAGCACTTTTAGAACAGGTAAATGCCATTGTACATCCCCGCGTGGAGGAATTTATCCGAAAAAAAATTTCAGAAGCGGGGGATGCCGGAGAGGTAGAGCTGTTTTTTATTGAAGCGGCTCTATTAATTGAAGCCGGATATGGTCACATTGTGGATGAAATGTGGTATATTTATACGAGAGAGGATGTACGAAGGCGAAGACTAAAGGAAAGCAGGGGCTATTCGGAGGAGAAAATATCCCAGATTATGGCCAGTCAGCTTTCTGAGGAGGAATTTCGTGCAAATTGCGATTTTGTCATTGATAACAGTGGCAAGCTGGAGGATACACATCTGGCAATAAAACAGAGGCTGGAGGAATATACATGGCTATGTTAGAAGAAAAGCAGGAATTAGTATTTGGACTGGATATCGGTACCAGAAGTATTGTAGGTACCGTAGGATATAAGGACGGTAATCGTTTCAAAATCCTTGCCCAGCGTATTAAGGAGCATGAAACCAGAGCGATGATTGACGGTCAGATTCATGATATCGTGAAGGTGGGGGAGAGTATCCGGGCGGTAAAGGAGCTGCTGGAGAGGGATTTGGACACCAAGCTTACCGGTGTATGTATTGCTGCCGCAGGTCGTGTGCTCCGTACCGTAACCACTTCCGTAGAATACACCTACGGAATGGATAAGGAGCTGACTACCGAGGATATTTATGCGTTAGATACCATGGGTGTGGAAAAGGCTTACGAGGAGTTTTCCAAGACCAATGATACGGAAATGCAGTTTTATTGTGTGGGTTACACTGCCATGCGCTATTACTTAAATGGTTATGTGATTGGTAATCTGGAAGGCCATAAGGCCAAGAGTGTGGGAGTGGATTTGATTGCCACCTTCCTGCCGGATGATGTAGTGGATGGTCTTTACAAGGCAGTGGAGATTGCAGGACTTCATGTGGTGAATCTGACACTGGAGCCCATTGCGGCCATTACCGTAGCTATCCCGGAAAAGTTCCGTATGCTGAATCTGGCCCTTGTGGATGTGGGCGCTGGAACCAGCGATATTTCCATTACCAAAGAGGGAACCATCACTGCGTATGGTATGCTTCCCATTGCAGGAGATTCTTTAACAGACCAGATTGTGCAGCACTGTCTGGTGGATTTTGAAACCGCAGAGATGATTAAGCGTCAGGCCGGAGAGAAGGACACGGTAGAGTATTTGGACATTATCGGCCTTCCCCAGACCATTACCTCCGCAGAGGTGATGGAGCTTTTAAAGCCATCCATCGAGAGTATGACAAAGCAGGTGGCACAGATTATCCGTGATTTGAACGGTGATAAGCCGGTAAGCGCAGTGTTTGTAGTAGGTGGCGGCGGAATGATTCCGGGCTATACCGAGATGCTGGCTCAGGAGCTGGGACTTGTAAAGGAGCGTGTGGCAATTCGTGGTCAGGAGGTAATGCAGACCATCGATTTTGAAGTACCGGAAGCACGCAAGGATTCCTTAATGGTAACGCCTATCGGTATTTGTTTAAGTTATTATGAAATGAGCAACAATTTTATATTTGTCACCTTCAATGACCAGAGAGTGAAGCTGTACGATAATGGCAAGCTGTCCGTAGTGGATGCAGCTATTGCGGCAGGCTTCTCCAATGAATCCTTGTTCCCGAAGCGTGGAAAGGGCATTGTTTATAATGTAAATGGTAAGAGTCGCATGGCCAGAGGCTTACAGGGTGAGGCGGCGGTAATTACTGTAGATGGTAATGAAGCAGATATTCACACCAAGGTAATCAATGGTTCCAAGGTGGTGGTGACACCTTCCACCGAGGGGGAACCGGTGCATGTGGAGCTGGGCTCTTTGCCGGAGTTAAAGGAGCAGATGAGTATCAAGGTAAGCGGAAAGGACATCAGCCTGCCCAAAACGGCTTATGTGGGCGGACAGATTCAGGTACCTTCCTATGTGATTCAGGATGGGGACGATATCGAAATTGCCAATTGGTATACCGTGGAGCAGGCGGCAGCACTTCTGGATATGGTTCTGACAGAGGATATTCAGATTCTGGTAAATGGTGTACCGGCGCTGAAGGATACCAAGGTATTCGATACCTTTACCCTGGATTTTCAGAAGAAGGAAAAGGCACAGACTTTGGATGAGCTTTTGGAGGAAGATGTAGCAAAGGAGATGGCAAAGGCATCACAGCCAGCCCCGGCTCCTGAACCGGAACCGGTAAAGAAGCCGGAAACTCCGGTAGCAGTAGAGTCACAGCCGATGCCAAGTGCTTTTGTATCTGCAACTCTGGGAAGCATTGTGGTCATGGTAAATGGAAGACCGGTTACCATGACGGGCAAAAAAGCTTATGTGTACGTGGATGTATTTGACTACATTGACTTTAATTTAAAGGAATCCAAGGGAAGAAGCATTGTCTGTGAAATCAACAATCGTCCTGCGGACTATATGGAATATTTGAAAGATGGTGATGTGATAAGCATCTACTGGAGGGAGATTTAAGATATTTATGCGTTTATGTAGTATTGCAAGTGGAAGCAGCGGAAACTGCATTTATGTGGGGTCTGAGGCTACACACCTGTTAGTAGATGTAGGAATCAGCGGTAAGAAGGCGGAGGCCGGATTAAATGAGCTGGATATTACCGGAAGGGATTTGGATGGGATTCTGATTACCCATGAGCATGTGGATCATATCGCGGGACTGGGGGTCATGGCAAGGAAATATCACATTCCTATATATGCTACCCCGGGAACCATCTATGCGATTAAGAATTGTTCTTCTGTAGGAAAAATTGAGGAGGAACTGTTTGTACCGGTTCGTCCCGACAATAAGCTCTGTATCAAGGATTTGGTGATTAATCCCATGAAGATTTCCCATGATGCGGCAGAGCCGGTGGGCTATCGGGTCAGCTATGGAAGCAGAAGAGTGGCGGTCTGTACCGACCTTGGCGTTTTCAATGATTATACGGTGGAGTGTCTTCGAGGTATGGATGCGGTGCTGATTGAAGCCAATCATGACGTGAATATGCTGCAGGTAGGGCCTTATCCCTATCATTTAAAGCAACGTATTTTAGGGGATAGAGGGCACCTTTCTAATGAAAATTCAGGAAGACTGCTTAGCCGGATATTGCATGATAACATGAAATCCATTGTGCTGGGGCATTTAAGCAAGGACAACAATCTGCCGGAGCTGGCTTATGAGGCGGTGCGCATGGAGATTACCATGGGGGATAATCCTTACAATGCGTCGGATTTTGATATTCAGGTAGCGAAAAGAAGTGAGGTTTCCCCGGTAATACAGATTGCCTGATGGAGAATGACTTGATTTTTCAGTGAATAAGTTTATAATGATGTTTGATTTACGGTTTATATAAAGGAGAAAATGATTATGAAGAAAACCATTATTACTGTTGTTGGTAAAGATACCGTAGGAATTATCGCGAAGGTATGTACATATCTGGCAGAAAGTCAGGTAAATATCCTGGATATTTCTCAGACCATCGTATCCGGATTTTTCAACATGATGATGATTGTAGATACTACCGGAATGAATAAGCAGCATGGTGACCTTGCTGACGAGCTGGAGAAGCTGGGCGAGGAAATTGGCGTATCCATCAAGTGCCAGAAGGAAGAAATTTTTGATAAAATGCACAGGATTTAAGGAGAAGGCAAAGTGATTAATTTATTTGAAGTTGCAGAAACCAATAAAATGATTGAAGAAGAGAACCTTGACGTAAGAACCATTACTCTGGGTATCAGCCTTCTTGATTGTATTGATTCCGATTTAGAAGTATTAAATAAAAAGATTTACGATAAGATTTACAATGCGGCCAAGGATTTGGTGAAGACCGGTGAGGAGATTTCCAGAGAATTCGGTATTCCTATCGTAAATAAGAGAATTTCCGTAACCCCCATTGCTCTGATTGGTGGTGCGGCATGTAAGACCGTAGAAGATTTTGCGTCCATCGCAAAGACGCTGGATAAGGTTGCCCATGAAGTGGGGGTAAACTTTATTGGTGGTTATTCTGCACTGGTGAGTAAGGGAATGACCCCGGCAGACGAGCTGTTAATCCGCTCCATTCCACTGGCTCTTTCTACTACGGAGAGAGTGTGCAGCTCCATTAATTTAGGCTCCACCAAGACCGGTATCAATATGGATGCGGTGAAGCTGATGGGTGAGATGATTATCCAGACAGCGGAGTACACCAAGGAGGATGATTCCTTAGGTTGCGCCAAGCTGGTGGTATTTTGTAATGCTCCCGATGATAATCCATTTATGGCAGGTGCTTTCCATGGTGTGACAGAGGCGGATAAGATTATTAACGTTGGTGTCAGTGGCCCCGGCGTAGTGAAGACCGCGCTTGAAAAGGTTCGTGGTAAGAATTTTGAGATTCTTTGTGAAACCATCAAAAAGACTGCATTTAAGGTTACCCGTGTGGGTCAGCTGGTAGCTCAGGAGGCTTCTAAGAGACTGGGTGTGCCTTTTGGTATTGTAGATTTATCTTTGGCACCGACTCCGGCGATTGGTGATAGTGTAGCAGATATTTTATGTGAAATCGGTCTGGAGTATGCCGGTGCGCCGGGTACTACCGCAGCACTTGCCCTGTTAAACGACCAGGTGAAGAAGGGGGGCGTTATGGCATCTTCTTACGTAGGCGGTCTTAGTGGTGCATTTATTCCGGTCAGCGAGGACCAGGGAATGATTGATGCTGTAGTGGCAGGAGCCCTTACTCTGGAAAAATTAGAGGCTATGACCTGTGTATGCTCCGTAGGTTTGGATATGATTGCCATTCCGGGAGACACCAAGGCAACCACTATTTCCGGTATTATTGCGGATGAAATGGCAATTGGTATGGTTAACCAGAAAACCACTGCAGTTCGTATTATTCCGGTAATCGGTAAGGGTGTTGGTGAAACTGTGGAGTTCGGCGGACTTCTGGGCTACGCACCGATTATGCCGGTAAATCCATTCTCCTGTGATGCATTTGTAAACCGCGGCGGACGAATCCCCGCCCCGATTCATAGTTTCAAAAACTAAGGAACAAAGCAAAGCCGGGCAAAGACATGAAAGGACAGGGACGCTGTGCTTGCACAGGCGGCCATGTGCTTTCGTGGCTTTATTTGGCGTGCCAAATAGCTCAAAAATGCATGGCATTTTTGAGCCCGGCTTTGCAACAATGAAAGGACGATATATATGGTAAAGCACATAATTTTATGGCAGTTAAAGGATGAATTATCCGCTGCAGAAAAGCAGTCCGTAAAGGCTGGCATCAAGGAAGGTTTAGAGGGTCTGAAAGGACAGATTGACGGTTTGGTAGAGATTCAGGTAAATATCAATGGTCTTTCCAGCTCTAACGCAGAGGTGATGCTGGATTCTACCTTTACAGATGAGGCCGCATTAAAGGCTTACGCCGTACATCCTGCCCATGTAGCGGTGGCTGATGGCAAGGTAAGACCTTACACCAAGACCAGAATGTGTCTAGACTATGAGGTATAAGATATGGTGGCGAATCTCGTTTCTGTAATTGGCGGCGCGGATGGTCCTACCGCAGTTTTTGTGGCAGGTAGTCTGGGCGGATTCTGGCCACTTCTGATACCCTGCATCCTTCTGGTATTTATGCAGTATAAGCTTTGCAAGAATGAAAAGAAGTGGGTAAGATTCAGTATGCTGATTCTTGCCGGAGTGATGGCACTTTTGGTATTCTTGAATGTCATTTCCGGTTTCAAATTCTTGAGCTTTTTAATTGGAGGCTTTGTGGCACTGATTATGCTGATTATGGCGGTGTGCCTTGCTGCAAGTAGCGCCCTTGGTTGGCTGATTTATTACATAGTAAAGAAGAGAAAAGGATAATGAAAAAATATTTGACCTATATGTTATTAGGGGGACTCCTGGTATTCACCGGATGTGGAAGCAAAACGGCGGACAATGGCATGCCTGTTTCCAACATAGCGGATGAAGTTGTGGCGGAATCTTCTTCTGAAGATGATGTTACCGCGGAGGCGCATATTTCCATGAAGGAGTCGGAGGAAAGCTTGCTGGAAGTGACGGCGGAGCCTTCTGTAGAAGAGTCTCTTACCGAAGAAGAACTGGCTTCATTGGAATGGGCTGCCTATGAAGAGTATATGGCATCTCTTGCATACCCCAGTAAAAAAGCAGAATATGTGGATTACATCGTAGAAGCCATCGAACTGCTTCCGGATGAAAAGCCGGAAAGTACGTTAAAGCAGAAGGATGTGGAGTGCGACACTCTGCAATGGTTGAATGCAACCTATGCCATGTTTGTCAGAAGCCTGGGAGCAGATTATCATTACGTTGGTGGGTATAACGATGAACGGGATGACAAAGTGGAGTATTTATATGAACAGCTGGAGTCCAGCTGGGGAATTGTGGATAGAGCTTCGGCAATAGAGACAATTCTTTGGCTTGCTACAGATGGACATGCACCCGGATATGCAGAAGAAATACAGTTGCTAGATATGGGGGAAATTCTGGAGCTGGATGAGAAAACTTTTTTACAGGTCTGGGATCTTCTGGCGCAGGAACAGGGACTAAGTGAAGAGGACAAGCAAAGTGTTGTGGAGTATTACCAGCACATGAGAGTGATTTATAACGCCTGTGGTGATAATGGTATTGATGGCTGGGACTATTGCCGTATTATGCAGCTTTGCGGAAATTGTTATTATTTAGGTTATTTTACATTGGAAGAATCCTTAAGTATACAGCTTGCTGTTGCTCAGGTGATGCAGGCACAGTTTGATTCCTGGACAGCATTAAATGATTCATACTACTATGGATATTCGTATTATGCTTATGGTTCCAGTTATGTGGAGCTGAGAAAATGGCATTATGACCGATTGATGGAGGATGGAGAATCCCCATATAATACATTGGATTTTAAAATGCCACTGGAAAAATTCTGGTAAGGAATAGTTCTTTGGAAAGACATGCAGAAATTTTGCATGTCTTTTTTGTATCTTTTTGTAGCTTTTGAGATACCTGAATTGTATTCTATGTGAAGGGTGGTGATACAAATGAATGAAAAATCATTGCGCGCAGATGATTATGAGATGATTGAGAAATATTCAAATATGGTGTACCGCATGGCCTATTCCATGGTGAAGACAAAAGAGGATGCGGAAGATATTCATCAGGATGTGTTCATGAAATATCTGAAAAAAAGACCGGAATTTGAAAATGAAGAGCATGCAAAGGCTTGGTTTTTGCGTGTGACGGTGAATCATTGTAAAAATTTTTGGAAATCTGCATGGATGCAGAGGATGATAGGTTTGGAAGAAGGAGGATCCTTCGCAGAGAAAGAGGAGGTTCATGATGAACTGATTGATACAGTAAAAAGACTTCCGCAAAAATATCGGGCAGTTATCCATTTATTTTACTATGAAGATTTATCCATTGAAGAAATGTCCGAGGTATTGGGAGAGAAGCCATCTACGGTACGAACGCAGCTTACCAGAGCACGCGGGAAATTGAAGGAGATGTTGGAGGAGGAAGGAAATGTTTGATGAAAAGGATTTTAAGGACGCATATAAAAGCGCATATGATACACTGACTCCGGATGAGGATAAAGTGAAGCAATTAAAAGGGAGTTGTTTGGAGAAGAAACATACCGGTGCCTGGCACAGGTGTAGACCGGCAGTGGCTGTCTGCGGAATTTTACTTATGCTTACATTGACATCGAACTCTGCTTTGGCAGGGATTGGGAATTTTGCCTATGAGAAAATTTCAGAGCTTGCTCCGGGACTGGCAGATTACATTCTTCCGGTAAAGCTGGCAGATACAAAGCAGGGTATCACCATGCAGGTGGAAGCTATGCAGGTGGAAGGAAATACCGGAGAACTGGTGGTTTCTTTTGCGGATGAAGAGGGAAGTGGTAAGGATTTGATATCCGGCAAGGTGGATTTATATGATAGCTATCATTTAAAGAGTTATGGTAGTGATAGTAATATAGGTGGTTGTAGTTTTATCGAATACGATGAGGAAACGGATAAGGTATATTTTAAAATCACTGTGTCCACAGAAGATGAATTTGACAAGGGTAGGTTGAAATTCTCTGTAAGACAGCTTTTGCTGGAGAATAGAGACAGTGAAGCATGGCTGGATTCCATTGGTGTTTTGATGAATCCTCCGTTAAAGGAATGTACCCTTAATGGAAAAGGTGGTTCTGCTCAGGTGCTGGAGTCTATAACAGACTATTTCTATAAAACAGAGGAAAGCTTTCCGCTGTTTGTTTCTAAGGTGATGGATATAGCAGTGCTGGGGGAGGATTTGAAGGATACCATTCAGGTGACTGGAGTTGGGTATACCGATGGAATTCTCAGGGTACAGATTTGCCGGGGGACTCTGGAAGATGCTGTCAGACATGCGGAAATTTATATGGTAGATGAGGAAGGCAATTACCGGCATCATGATTATATGGTTAGCTGGCATGAAGAGTTGGATGGTGAAAATATTACCTTTGATGAACAGTGGTTTATGATTTCGGAAGATGAATTGGAGAACTTACAGTTATATGCAGTAATGCACGAAACGGACGGTAGTTTGAAGGGAAACTGGCAGGTGACAGTGAATCTGGCAAATAAATAATCTTGTGATAAAGGAAGGGCATTCTTAGCTATTTGTTAAGAATGCTTATTTCTTTGGGTAAATGGTACTATTTTGTTTGTGCAAAACAGACATTATTGTTTGACTATTGTTCTATTATGTAGTACAATTGACTAAAAGTGTATTGAGAATCAAAGAATTTTCTTAATACTAAGGAGGCGGGAAGATGATTAAGAAGCTACGTTTAATGAGAATCAAGAAGAGACTGACAACCAGTTCCATCATTACCGTTGGAATGGCGGCCTTGGCTGCAGTAATTGCTACCATTGTACTGATTTATATGTCAGGACAGTATAATCATGTACTGACATACTATGCATTTCCACAGGGTGAAATTGGTCTGGCTATGGCTGAGTTGGCGGATGTGCGAAGCGCTACTCGCGGTGCTATTGGTTATGAGGAGCAGAAATATATTGACCAGATGGTGGCACAGCACGATGAGTCTGTGGCTTTGTTAAAAGAATATATGGTTCCCATTGAAGCGTCCATCGTTACAGATATTGGACAGCAGTCTTATGATGCTATATATGCGGCACTTAACACTTATTTGGAAGTGGACGCAAAGGTTCTCAATCTTGGTGCCACAGAAGATGTTGAGCTTTGTAAGCAGGCGCAGGAGCTTGCATTTTCAGAGCTTGCACCAGCCTATGAAGCAGTATACAGCGCATTCCAGTCCTTTATGGATGCGAATATTTCCTTAGGTGATGAGACACAAAAGACACTTAATATTATGCAGGCTGTTCTTCTGGTTCTGATTCTTGTCATTATTGTAGCAGCTTGTATCGTTGCAATTAAAATTGGCAATATTGTGGCAAATGATATTGCAAATCCATTGCAGGAGCTTGGAAGCAGAATGGATGCGTTTGCGAAAGGTGACATACTTTCACCATTTCCAGCGTATTCCTATGATGATGAAGTGGGGGATATGTTAAACGCTGTTTCTGCGACCACAGCGAAGTTATCCTTGATTTTTGGCGATTTGGAACAGCTTTTAGGTGATATGGCAAATGGTGACTTTAATATTTCAACTTCTTGTGAAGGGGAATATGTGGGTGACTATCATGTTCTTTTAGATGCTATCCGTCGTATGAACCGTCAGATGGACAGTACCTTAAAGGATGTTAGAGAGGCATCTGAAATGGTAAGCTCCGGTGCTACCAACCTTGCAGAAGCAGCTCAGGCACTGGCAGAGGGTGCTACAGACCAGGCAGCATCTGTTCAGGAGATGCAGGCAACCATCAGCGAAATTACAAGCTCCTTAGAGCATACGGTGAAGGAAGTAAATGCAGCATATGATGAGTCCGAGCGTGTGGCAGGAGAGGCTGAAAAGAGCCGCGGTGAGATGGCTGTCATGACAGCAGCAATGGGAAGAATCAGCGAGACATCCTTGAAAATTGGTAATGTTATTTCTGAAATTGAAGATATCGCCAGTCAGACGAACCTTCTTTCTTTAAATGCTTCTATTGAGGCTGCAAGAGCAGGAGAAGCAGGAAGAGGCTTTGCAGTTGTAGCGGATCAGATTCGTAATCTGGCAGAGCAGAGTGCGAAATCTGCAATTAATACCAGAGAATTAATAGAAGGCTCTATCCGCGAGGTGGAAATTGGCTCAGAAGCAGCTACCAGAACTGCGGAGGTTCTTGGTAAGGTGGTGGAAGATATTCATGCCATTGCACAGAGTGCGAAGAATTTGAGTATGACTACAGAACTGCAGGCAGAGTCTATGGAACAGGCAGAAGCCGGAGTTAACAGGATTTCTGAAATCGTGGAAGCTAATTCAGCTACAGCAGAAGAAACCTCTGCGACCAGTGAAGAGTTGTCTGCGCAGGCACGCACCATGGATGATCTGGTAGGACAGTTTAAATTAAGAGAATAAGGATTGTGTGAAGAAAGGCTCTCTATGAGAGTCTTTCTTTTTGTGATATACTGGGGTGGGCAAAAGAAAAACAAGCGTTGCAAAGCAACTTTTGGTTTTCTTACACGACAACGAGCAGACAGGAGAGCACGAAGTGCGTGTTTGCGAGAGTATAATTGTGGAGAATATGAATAATGGAAAAAACAAATGTAATGCGCGTATTAGACCAGAAAAAGGTATCCTATAAAAGCTATACCTACAGTGATGTTATCAGTGGAATCGAGGTGGCGGAAGCCTTGGGGGAAAATCCGGAGCAGGTGTTTAAGACCCTGGTAACGGTGGGAGCCAGCAAGAAATACTATGTGTATATGGTGCCGGTATGTAAGGAGCTGGACTTGAAAAAGGCTGCCAAAGCAGTGGGAGAGAAAAGCATCCAGATGATTAAGGCCAAGGAGCTTTTGCCACTGACCGGATATATTCATGGAGGCTGTTCACCTATCGGGATGAAAAAGCTTTTTACTACGACGGTGGATGAAAGTGCGGGTAATTTTGAGACCATTATCTTTTCGGCCGGAAAGATTGGGTATCAGGTGGAAGTGGCACTTTCAGATTTGCAGAAGGTGATACCGGTGAAGACCGGGGATATTTGTGAAGGGTAGGAGATTTTTATATGCGAGCAAATTCCATGTGTATTTCCTGTTTTGTATCCAAGCAGGAGAAGATGATAAGAGATTTTACGGATGATGAGAAGAAGTCAAGCTATATGCATCAGGTCCTGGAGATATTGTATCATCATGGGCAGACGGAGTCATCACCCGCTCTGGCGGAGAAGATAAATGAACTTTATTATGAATTCTGGGGAAAAGGGGAGGATTATACCCAGGCCAAACAGCAGTATAATAAACTATTGCTGGAAAAGGAAAGTACCATCGAAGAGCAGATACGAACGACCGGCGATTACATAAAAGAATGTATTAAGTATGTCTGCGCGGCAAATTACATAGATTTTTCGGCAGTGGAAAATGTGAATGAGCAGACCTTTGAGAAACTGCTTGAGAAAGCAGGTGATGCGACGATTTCGGAGGGAGAGTATCAACATTTTTGTGAGGATTTAAAAGCGGCAAAGAAGCTGGTCTATCTGGCTGATAATTGCGGAGAAATCGTGTTGGACAAGATATTTATAGAGTTTCTCAAGGAATATTATCCGGGATTGCAGATAACGGTTATTGTCCGTGGAAAGGATGTAATCAATGATGCAACGATGAAGGATGCGCAAGAAGTAGGCCTTACGGAGCTTGTGTCCTGTATGGGAAATGGTAACGGTGCACCGGGCAGTGTGGTAACACGGTTTAGTGAAGAAGCGAGACAAGTGCTTCTGGACGCAGATGTGATTATTTCCAAAGGGCAGGGGAACTTTGAAAGCTTATATGGAGAAGGCTTGAACCCTTACTATATGTTCCTGTGTAAATGCGAATTGTTTGTGCGCAGATTTGGGCTGACTCAATATGAATCCGTGTTTGTGAAGGAAGAGAGGATAAAGACAGATGCAGGTTTATCACGTAGTAACTGACCGTCCCATGCAGCTGGGACAGCAGATTATATTTGATGAAAATCACCACAGTGGGGTGTATCATAGAGTTTATGAGAAAATGGATATTGTAGAAGAAATCTATGCAAATCCGGCAAATTATGAGGGAAAAGACTTGGAGCATCATACGGCAGTAGCTTTGCGGGAACTGGCGTTGGAAGATATCAGAAAGGAAAAATATCCAGAGTATCCTTCCAGAATGAGTTGTCTGTATGTGTCAAAAACATTGGAAGAAGCGGACAATTGGGGAAAGTTTTTTGCAGAGATCGGACGTCCTACGTATCATATCGTGAAGCTGGAGGTGCAGGGCAGCTGCTTTATTGGTGATGCCACAAAATGCTTTAAGGGGACACCGGATAAGCAGGAGAATCTGCGTTTGGCAGAGCGGTATTGGGAAAATGCCGAGGAAAGTGCAGAGCAGCCGCCCATTTACGAGATGCTGGTAGATGGCTGCATTACAGTGGTGGAAATCGTGAAAGAGATTAATGCCAATGTGTAAGTAAGGAGCAGTGGATTTGTTAGAAAAGATACTTAAGAAAATAGGCTTTGTAGTGGCATTTATTGTATATCTTATCCTATATTGCTTTGTCACCGTACTGGTTTTTGAAGACCACAAGGTGGCATATGTGCTGGTACTAATCAGTGCAACTGCAGTTCTGATTTATCAGCGGAATGACCCCATGAATATATTGTCTTTCTGGGCGATTGTCTCGTTGCCCTATTCCATCTTGGTGCTTTGTGGACTGGAAGCAGATGTGCTGGTTGATAAGTTTGGGCCCAATGTTGCCTTGCTTGCCTTTCTTGTGGTGGCGGAGCTGCTGGCACATTTTTCGGGGAAAATTGTAATAATCGTAATGTTTTTCCTGATTCCCTTATTTTTTGTGGGGCTATTCCTTGTCTTTGGTTTTATTTATACCTTCAGAGTTCGCTGGCGGAACTGGATACATGGGGAATTCCCCCATGTAAAAGGAATTGTGAAGAAGGATAGGAATGTTTATTTTTCTCATGACCATCATCACCACCAGATGCAGGTAATATATCGTAAAGGAAGACGAAAAAAGGTGCTGGATACCTACCCATATCGCCTTGATTCCTATCAGCATTTTTCTTTGGAATGGGAGAAGGAAGATTCTGTGATGGTACGGCGATATGATAATTGGAAGCATGTCATTATGATGGAAAAGGAGCTAGAGCTTCCAAGAAATTAAAGGAGAATACATATGTTACATACAGGAAAACTAAGAAATATGACCGCTATTTATCTGATGCAGGGAGATAAGATGCTTCTACTATACCGCCAGGGCTCAAAGGTGGTTTCGGATGCGTGGATTGGTGCTGCGGGCGGGCATTTTGAAGAAGGGGAAGTGAATAATCCCAAGGCATGTGTGCTTAGAGAACTTAAGGAGGAAGTTGGAATTACAGAAGAGATGCTTTGTGATTTGAAGCTTAGATATATTGTGCTGCGTGGCACAAAGAATGAGATACGCCAAAATTATTATTTCTTCGCAGAGCTTAAGGAGGAAGTGGGAGAGCTTTCTTCCAAGGAAGGAGAACTTAAGTGGTTTTCCTTTGAGGAACTGTCAGGGATAAAGATGCCGCTTTCTACCCAGGGTGCCATAGAACACTATCTGCGAGAGGGACGGTATAATGATAAGGTCTACGCAGGCGTTGCGGATGGCAAAAAGGTTGTATTTATGGAAGTGGTGGAGTTTTAGATAAGTACGGATTTTTACGGAGGATAAGAGATGGAGAAATTATCTGCAGATGCAGAAAAAATCTTAATTGAGAGATTTGGAAAAGACAGTATCATTGCATTAGCAACAACAATAGATAATAGACCTTATGTACGTAGTGTGAATTCATTTTATGAGAATGGATCATTCTATGTACTTACTTATGGGCTTTCAAATAAAATGAAGCAAATTCAGCAAAATCCATTTGTTGCAATTGCAGGCGATTGGTTTACTGCGAATGGAAAAGGGATTAATTTAGGATATTTTGGCAAAGAAGAAAACAAAGAAGTGGCAGATAAAATGAAAGTAATTTTTTCTGAGTGGATAAATAATGGTCACAATAATTTTGATGATGAGAATACTTGTATCCTGCGAATCAAACTTACGGATGGAGTATTATTATCGCATGGAACCAGATATAACATAGATTTTACTAAGTAGAGGTAAATGCATTGGTGATAGATGAGCCGCTTAAATATGCTCGGCTTGCTTTAGATGGTGAAATGCAGGCGTGGGTGGATGTGATTGCTGGTTTGGCAGTTCGGTGATTTCGATAAATGCTGGTAAATATCTAGAATATAATCAGACATTGGCAAGTGATGGTGTCACACGATATAACTTAGTGTGGACGATTGATAAGTAGAATTTGAATTTGCAGGAGGTAAATGATGATGACAGTACTATTAATAGTCATTTTTATTTCATTTATTGGAGTTGGATTGCCGGATTCTATCCTTGGTACGGCATGGCCCTCGATATATAGAGAATTTGATTTGCCGGTATCTCTTGCGGGATATATAACAGCAACTGTTAGTGCCTGTACAATTATATCCAGTCTTTTAAGTGCAAAGGTAATTAGTCGTTTTGGAACAGGCATGGTTACTGCGGTGAGTACAACATTAACGGTTGTGGCTTTGTTTGGTTTTGCATTTACGGGAAGTGCTATATTTTTCTTTGTAATGGCAATTCCATTAGGATTAGGTGCGGGTTCCATTGATACAGCCTTGAATAATTTCGTAGCTCTGCATTATAGTGCAACAAAAATGAATTTTTTGCATTGCTTTTATGGTTTAGGAATTGCTGCCAGTCCATATATCATGTCCTATGCTTTGGGAAATGAAAACAATTGGCGAAAAGGCTATATATTGGTCGCATTTATTCAGTCTGTAATAGCTTTGATTGCAATATTTTCCTTGCCATTATGGAAGAATGTAGAGCGTCAGGAGAAAAAAGCAGATAATGATGTAAAGGTGCTTAAGTTAAGCGAGTTGATAAAAATGCCGGCTGTGCGTTTGAGCTGTTATGCTTTTTTTAGCTCTTGCGCACTTGAACTTACAGCTGGTTCATGGAGTAGCACATATTTTGTAAACACTAAGGGTGTGATTCCTGATAAAGCTGCACAGATTACAATGTTATTTTATGTGGGACTGGCATTTGGACGATTTCTATCCGGTGTATTGGCAAAGATACTGAGTCGTTGGCAGATTATAGGGATTTCTACGGGTGTTCTTTTGGGTGCAATTATTATGTTCATCCTACCAGTTTCAATAATGGCGACGAGTATAGCATTGTTCTTTATTGGGTTGGGAATTGGTCCGATATTCCCTAATTTAACACACTTGACACCGGAAAATTTTGGTAGAGATATATCACAGTCTGTTATGGGAGTACAGCAGGCCTCTGCTTATATAGGTATTATGATAATGCCATGGTTGTTTGGTACGCTTGCACAGATATGTTCAACCAAGATTTTTCCATGTTATCTGCTTATAATGTTTTTGGTATATATGATTACATTAGTTATGCTAAATAGAAAGATCAAAAGAGATGCATTGAGTAAAGAAGAAAACAAACAGTAGAATGTCCTACTGTTTGCAAGGGTAACTGGAATTACTCTTTCGTATTAACCAGAGCTTCAGCAGTAGACAATAAAACTGCTATATCACGTTGATTACATTTGTGACGGATTAAGTACAGTACTTTTATTTGGATATGAATTAAATATAATAATCGTTAAATGCCAATTTCGAGGACCTGGAAATTTCAGGTTTGGTTAGATGCGGAGGACAGTTTAGAATTGTGGTGACATTTAGGCGGATTGCTAT
>JAFTXD010000013.1 GCA_017461775.1 Lachnospiraceae bacterium | reverse complement strand
TAGATACACCGCCTGCCTTCATCTTGCAAAGCTCCTCGTACCAGTCTTCTCTGGAAAGTCTGGAGAAATGTACCTCTCCCATTACTCCAATCCAAGGCTTACCGTTTCTTTCAAAATAGAGGCTGTTTACTTTAATCTCTTCTTTGCCGTTGTTCGCTCTTCCCATCTTCAGATGGTTATGTAAAATCTCACTTTTCTTATATTCCTGAAACTGATATACCATTTCGTTCTCCTGTCAATGACATTCTTACTCGCCTACCAGCACAAAGTCCTTCATCAGAAGATACATTGGCGGTGCATCAACACGGATGCCCACTTTCAGATGTCCTGTTTCGCATTTTATTTTTTCGATTGTATAAGGTTCCCACTCATGCTCCGTAGGATGAATTACTTCAAAATATTCTTTTTCTCCATCCAGCGCAAATAATTTTACATTTACGTTGGTGGTATCTACACCCTTAATCTGTACCTGCAGTCGATACTCTCCCGGTGCCAGCTCTGCTTCCTGCTCCAAAAGGTACGTAAACTGCTTATTGGCCTCCACACGGATAGCATTTACCGGTGGTGCCGGGAACGGGTCTACAAATTCCGGATAAATCTGAGCCATCACATTTTCTGTGTTCTTACTCATATTCCAGTATAAAAGACCATCCTCCCAATCTGCATTACGAAGGAGATTCTTCTTACCGGAAAGCTGAGCTATGGCTTCCCCGTTATCTTTTATCTTCCTCTTAGAAAGGAGCTTCTGCAATGCTTCTTCACTATACTGCTCTCTTTCAAAAAGAAAGCTCTCTATACTCTGCATTGCCCGAGCATCTTCATCCAGCACACCCATATTGGTATCCCAGCCGTGGTGATCACTTTGTGCCCTACAAATAGGCTCCCAGTAGAATACACCCTGTCCCATTTCATTTTCCACACCGGCTACCAGCTGCATCATTAAATCAAGTACAACCTTTTGACCCTCTTCACTTGCTTCAAATCCTGCAATTTCCACCTGCTTCTTATCCACAAAGCCATCCTGACAGATACGCCATGGATGAGCAGTCTCCACAATCATAATGGGCTTCCCGTATAGCTTGATGAGACGCTCCATGGTCTCCTTCAGATCCTGATAGGTACCATGCCAGAAGGGATAGAAGGACAGACCAATCACATCAAACTCTTCCATGCCCTGTTCCATGGCGTTATCAAACCACTCCTTGAGGAAGAAGAATCTGCCGCCCTGATCCAAATGAATCATGACCTGCATCTCCTCTTTTCCCGCAACGGCTCTTGCGCCCCGAATCCCTGCATTAATCAGCTTTACCATTCCTACATAATCCGGCAGCTGTCCCTCCGGGAATAAAAAACCGGAACGAATCTCATTACCGATTTGCACTACCGACGGCAAGAGTCCCTGCTCCTTTAAAGAGGTCAAGGTATCTTTCGTATAATCAAAAACTGCCTGCTCCAGCTCTTCAAAGGAAAGGTCAGCCCAAGCCGCAGGCTTTCTCTGCTGGGCGGGGTCTGCCCACCAGTCTGAATAATGGAAATCCAGCATGAATTCCATATTGTGTTCCTTAATTCTCTTTGCCATGGCGGTGGTATGTGCAAGACTGCAATATCCGCCGCTCTCTTTTATATTTTCAGGGGTATGCCAAAGACGCAGACGAACTGCGTTTACCCCGTATTTTTCTAATAAATCAAGGGTCTCCGTAGGAGTCCCGTCCATATCCTTAACTACCATTCCCTTTTCTTCATACTCCGGTAAAAAGGAAATATCAACACCCTTTAAAAATGCTCTACTCATATGACACCTCCGTCTTAAACTCGGTTTGTGGATTTGCGGAATAAAATATCATATTCCATCATTGTCCTGCCGGGACACTCTATTCCCTGCAGTTTGTTAATCATCAGCTTTCCAATCTCATTCCCTACACGTATAGCATCAATATTCACTGTGGTGATGGAAGGAGTAAAGCTGTTTAAGCTAGAGCTGTTGTAAAGAGATGCCACCGCAATGTCTTTGGGTATGCGATATCCCTTTTCCTGCAACGATGACACAATATGAATGCAAATCGTATCGTCACCACAGATGATACACTCCACTTTTTTAGAAATAATATCCGTAATGATGGCATCCATCAGCTCCATTTTACCACCACCGGTATATACAACCTGATTATTCATGTCCAACCCATTCATCAGAATGGCATTACTAAAGCCATCATAACGACTACGATTTACATGATAATTCATGTCCTCGATAATAAGTGCAAATTTTTTAAATCCTTTTTTAATCAACAGGTTGGTCATTGTCTCCGCTGCTTCCCCATTATCAATGTCCACCTGCAAAACTTCCTTTTTGTTACAGACTCCGGTCATAGCCACCGGTACATTCTGTTCTATCAAATAATCTACGGCAATATCATGTTCCAAACTTCTGGTCAGTATTACACCATCCACCTTAGAACGCTCTACCAACTTCTTAATTCCTGAAATATCCGTAGTGGTTGCCGTAGCCAAAACGATATTGTAATCCATCAGATTGGCCACCTCACACATACCGATGAGGCAGCTGTGAAAGTAAGGCTTACTAGTAATATACATGTCAGCAGGAAATACCACGCCGATATTACCGGTCCGGGTACAGGTACTGACTGCTTTTTCTTTCTTTCCCGCATTCTCTATAAAAGCAAGGATTTTGGCACGGGTTTCTTCCCCGATTCTACCTTTGCCGGACAAAGCTCTGGACACCGTGCTTTTCGATACATTTAACTCTTTCGCAATCTCATCCAGCGTCATATTACATGTCCCCCTTACCCACATTCATAATAAGTATATCACCTTATAAAACGGGCTGCCACACAAATGGCAGCCCATGTTTAAAATATTTCTATTAGTTCTTTACATGCTCTGCAGCCTGCTTCTCCATCTCT
>JAFTXD010000172.1 GCA_017461775.1 Lachnospiraceae bacterium | reverse complement strand
TGGAGTGCTGGATGTGTGGGTAAATAATGCAGGAAATTCCGGTTACAAAAAGGGTGAAGAGTATGATGATGAAGAAATTGATTTTATCACAAATCTGATATTCAAATCCGTTGTGTATGGATGCCAGGCGGCATTTCGTTACATGAAGCAAAACGGTGGTGCCATTGTCAATGTGGCTTCGCTGGGAGGCAGATGTGCTACTTCCGGAAAGGCTAGCCTCTATGGACCATTGAAGTCAGCAGTTATGAATCTAACCAATACTCTGGCCGGAGAGTACGCAGCATGGAACGTGCGGGTAACATGTGTGATGCCCGGTTTTATTGCGACGGAGCGTTCTGTCAAAAGTGTAGGAGCAGCCAAATTGCAAAGCAACATTGCCACGACGATTCTCCGTCGTCCGGGAAGACCCGAGGAAATCGCAAAGCCGATCGTATTCCTGGCCAGTGATGCAGCAAGCTTTATGACGGCAACATCCGTGGAAGTATCCGGTGGACGATGCATGACCTTGAATCCACTCTTTTCCTATGAAAAGAAAGAGGCGGAAGAACGAGGAGAATCCATTTCTTCTTATGAGGCAAGAGTATAAGGGCGTTATAAGGTAAATACCTGTACACACAATCAATTGGGTATTGACAAAAGTAAAACCTCGTATTATTATACTTTTAATGTTTTAAAGAGTTGAAGCGTTAAAAGGTTAAAAGTATGGGAAAAAAGAGGAGCAAAATTATGAATGGAAGAAAAGGTTCTTTAATATCCGTGAGAACGGATGTACAGGTGATGGATTGTACCCTTCGTGACGGAGGTCTGGTGAATAACTTTATGTTCACCGATGAGTTTGTAAAGGATTTATATCTGGCTAATATTAAGGCCGGTGTGGATTATATGGAGTTCGGATATAAGGCTTCTAAGGAGATTTTCGATCCGAAAAACTTCGGTAAGTGGAAATTCTGCGATGAGAAGGATATCCGCGATATTGTAGGTGACAACAAGAGTGATATGAAGATTGCAGTTATGGCAGACGTAGGACGCTGCGATTTCCGCAATGACATCCTTCCCAGAGAAGAGAGCGTTATCGATATGATTCGTATCGCAACATATATCAATACTATTCCGGCAGCAATCGAAATGATTGAGGATGCACATGCTAAGGGTTATGAGACTACCGTAAATATCATGGCAGTATCCAAGGTAAATGATGCAGATTTAGAGGCCGGTCTTGAGATGCTTGCCCAGAGTAGCGTAGATGTTATTTATCTGGTAGACAGCTTCGGCGCTTTCTATCCGGAGCAGATTGAGAAGCTTGCACAGAAGTATCTTGCGGTTGCCGAGAAGTATGGTAAGAAGGTGGGGATTCATGCTCACAATAACCAGCAACTTGCCTTTGCCAATACCATTGAGGCACTTTCCCGTGGTGTCAGCTTCTTAGATGCAACGGTAAACGGTATGGGAAGAGGTGCAGGAAACTGTTACATGGAGCTTCTGTTGGGCTTCCTTAAGAATCCTAAATACAACAAGGTTGCAACAGTAAGCTTTGTAGAAAAGCACATTCTTAAAATCAAGGAAGAGGGTGCTGTATGGGGATTTGATATTCCTTATCTGATGACCGGAATTTTGAATGCACATCCTTCCTCAGCAATCAACTTTATCAAAGAAAAGAGAACAGACTATGCAATGTTCTATCAGGAACTGTTAGACGATACGTTATAATTACAAACCCCGTGGACAAATTTGTCCACGGGTTTTATCATGTTTTTAGAGAGATTTTAAGTAGAGGAACATTACATGAAGATAAAGTTTGCATGGTTGTGTGTTATGACTATGATTTTATTAGGCGGATGCGGTGCAGTAGAGGCAGAAGAACCGGTAGTGCTGGAGGAGGCCGTTTATATCGAAGATATTGCGGAGACACCTACTCCTACTCCGGAGCCGACGCCTTCACCCACCCCTTTTCCGGAATATGATATTGAGCTGATGATGGTAGGAGATAATCTGCTACATATGGGACTTATTAATTCCGGCAAGCAGGAGGATGGCAGCTACAACTATGACTTTTTGTTTGAGGATATTGCCCCATTTTTAGATGCTGCGGAAATCAGTCTCATAAATCAGGAGACAATTTTAGGCGGGAATGAGTTTGGTTTTTCCGGCTATCCGGAATTTAACTCGCCTACGGAAGTGGGAGATGCCATCGTAAAGGCAGGCTTTGATGTGGTGCTTTTTGCATCCAATCATGCGGCAGATAAAGGACTTACCGGACTTACGAATTGTCTTGATTTCTGGGAGGAGAAATATCCAGAGACCATAGTGACGGGTATTCAGAAGGAAGCGGAAGAGGAAAATGAGATTCCGATTATTGAGATAGATGGGATTACTTTTGCTTTTTTAAACTATACTTATGGCCCTAACATTGAGACAGTACCAAAGGATATTCGGGGGAAGCTGGACCTTTTGTGTGCCAGTGACGAAGATACAGGACGCATGGATTATACTACCCTACATCCTAAGGTGATGGAGGATATCAAAAGAGCGGATGGAATGGCAGATTATGTAATCGTATGTCCCCATTGGGGAACGGAGTATACCAAGAAGCCATCCAGCTATCAGGAAAAATTTGCTATGGAGATGACGGCTGCGGGAGCCGATATAATAATTGGAACACATCCTCATGTGGTACAGCCCATTCAGTGGATTGAGGCAGAGAATGGGAATCGAAGCCTTTGTTATTATTCCTTAGGCAATTATGTATCCACCCAGAAGGGACCCTTCAGCATGCTGGAGGGAATGGCATGGATCAGCATCCATGTAACGGAGGATGGTCACTATATTAATGAAGAGCGAACCGGTGTAGTACCGCTGGTGAATCAGTATTCTGCTTTTCCGGTGCGGTTTGAGGCGGTATATCTCTTAGAGGAATATACGGAAGAACTGGCGGCAAAGCATGGAATTAAGCAATATGGCGAGGTTCCCTTTTCATTGGAAGATGTAGCAGCACCCAGTGCGGAAATATTCGGCGACTGGGTACTGACAAGGCAGGAGGTTTTGGGCGAATAGATTGAAGGTAACATATATTGAACATAGTGGTTTCCTTGTGGAAACGGAAGATGCATATTTTTTATTTGATTACTTTAAAGGCGGTATTCCTAAAATGGATGGGACAAAGGATATTGTGGTGTTTGTCAGCCACAAGCATGGGGACCATTACAATTCGGCAATATTTGGCCTTTTGGAAGAATATCCTCATGTGCGGTATGTGCTGTCTCATGAGGTGCCGGTGAAGTGGTTTATTACCCAGGAGGCAGAAAAGGGAAGAGATGTGGAGCCTTACCTTTTCAAAGTGAGGAAAAAGCAGGATTATGAGTTTATTCTTCATAACGGAAAGTGCCTAAAGGTTCATACTTTGAAGTCTACGGATTTAGGCGTGGCCTACTTACTGCAGTATGATGGAAAGACGATTTATCATGCAGGAGACTTGAACCTATGGCTTTGGGCTGAGGAGACGGCGCAGGCTAATGAAAATATGGTAAAGGCTTTCTGGAGCAGCATGGAGGAGCTTCGAGGAAAACAGGTAGATGTGGCATTTGTACCCTTGGATCCTAGGCAGCAGGGGGATGCATTCGCCGGATTAGAAGCATATTTGGGGGTGACGGAGAGCAGAAAAGTCTTTCCAATGCACTGTTGGGGGAATTATAATATTATAAGGGAGTTTCTAAAGGCGCACCCACAGAAAGGGAAGGTGGTGCAGGTGATTTCACAGGAGGGAGAGCAGTTCCTTTTGTAGAATGGAGGTATTTATGGGAATCAACGGAATCGGTTATGAAAACTATGTAAATTCAAATTATGGAGCGGAGCAGCTTGGGAACATTGGGGCTGCCCAGGAGGTCAGTCCAAGTAAGCAGATTGATGAAGCAGGAAAGGTGCAGGAGACAGAAAAGAATCGGGAATGCCAGACCTGTAAGAACCGTAAGTATGTGGATGGCTCTGATGAGATGGTCAGCTTTAAAGCACCGGCGCATATTTCACCGGAAGCAGCGGGTGTCAGAGTCCGTGCTCATGAGCAGGAGCATGTAGCCAATGCCTATAAGAAAGCTGCGACAGGTGAGGGAAAGGTAGTGCAGGCAAGCGTTGCCATTCATACTTCTATTTGTCCGGAATGTGGCAGAAGCTATGTGTCC
>JAFTXD010000171.1 GCA_017461775.1 Lachnospiraceae bacterium | reverse complement strand
GTGATACATGATATTTTTTATGGTTTAAATCATGACGAATTAAATAAATTCTGTAATAAAAACGGTGTATCCAAAAACATTTTGTTTTTGACAGCATTTAATCACTGTATCAGTATATTTTCAGATGAAGACGATACTATCTCAACAAGTGTACACAATGGGAGAACTGACAGTAGATGGGCCTCCATTGCAGGAGCAGTATATATAGTCTACAACTTCAGATATCAATCTAATCGAAATAAAACAATAAATGAAATGCTTGAAACATCTGCAAAACAAGTAATGGAAACAATGTGTTGTCACATTAATAACCTACACGCAGATGAGATGTTTTTCCAATATCAGGGCGACTTGTTTAGCGATATGAAACTAGGTGGAGAACTGGCAGTGCATGTTCCATTGCAGTTAGATTCCATGCCATTCCATTTAATGGTTTATGAAAACAAAGATAAATTTACATATGAGCTTCGTTACTGGAAAAACAGATTTGAAGAAAAACAGTTACGAGTATTCATGGAAGTATTAGAAGCTGTTGTAAATGGTATGATTAAAAGTGATTATGTATCTGATATAAAAAGCTACATTCCAAAAGAATACTTGGTATCCGAAAAAATGGTACATACTGCGGATGGAAAGGATGTTATAGTCACAATTAAAGATAGATATGGAGATGTGCAGCCATTAGGTGGATGGGGCAGATTATTCATAGATGATGTGGATACAGAAAAAATAGCCAGACTTACTCCAGATGGAATCATTGATTACATTGAGGACAGCGGAAGAACAGTTATGCAGGAATCTATAACCGGTAGACATTTTGTAGATTTAAATAAGGTTGAACAAGATGTAAAAACAATAGCGGAGATTGATTGTGAAGTACAAGCATATATAAAATATGGCGAAAACAATAAGCTTATGTTAGTGGCAGATATCCTGACAAACAAAGAAATAAATAATAAGGAAGATATAAGGGAAACGGTAGCAGCCCATTGTAAGAAATCACATCAACCAACGGAGTGTATTTTCAAAAAAGTCAGCATAGAAAACTCAGAGTGTTAAACGTTGGATAAGATACTATAAAAGGTAACAAGCATTATGAATGGCAGGTTCTTCGGAGCCTGCTTTTCTATTTTTTAGACATAATGCTCTGAAATACTAAGAGATAATTGTAATAATCTGCGGGATAGAGCAATGATTGATTTCTTGCTTTCGACCGGTATTCGTGTTGGCGAATTAGTTAGATTGAATATTGATGATATAGATTTTTCTGAACGAGAATGTGTTGTTTACGGAAAAGGTGATAAGGAGTGTAAGGCATACTTTGACGCAAAGACAAAGATTCATTTGATAAACTATATTGAATCAAGAATGGATGATAATAGTGCATTATTTGTTTCATTGAACAAACCGCACAGTACTGTTATTGTGCTGAATGTAATGTTAACCTTATGGAGTGTAAAAACATTTATGTGATCATAATAAACAGACCAAATCGAATGCTTAAAACTTTCAGGTTTCTGAATATATATTTTTGTACTATGCTTGACAGAATGGGAGGGACAGGTCTTCGGTGTGGGATGTAAGATTTTTACTATCGCGGGGCCGGTGATTTTGTATGGGATTTTTGCCAGCTGGATGCTGGGAGTCATATATTGGGTGTTAAAAATGTTTGGGGTAATGTAAGATTAGGGTGTCAGAATATGCTGAAAAGTAGCGGGGACTGGCACCTTTTTGCATATTAAGCATAAGAGAAGATTTTAAATTTACTGATTATGTTATGGTTTTGAATAAGTATATTTTGCGGTTGTTTATATGAAAAATGCAAAAAATACTCAAATGTTCCTATGAAAAATGCAAGATAGCGTGTTGTTTTCCTATGAAAAATGTGATATTTTTAAAATGTCATATCGAATACAATGTATAAAAGGAGATGTTTTCTTGGAAAGAGATATTATGCAGCAATTGCTGTTATGGAAAGAAAAAGATGATAGGAAACCATTGCTTTTGACAGGGGTTCGTCAATGCGGGAAGACATATGTGTGTAAAGAATTTGGCAAGCAGCATTTTACTGACTATGCATATTTTAATTTTGAAGGAAACACCAGTCTTGCATCGGTTTTTGAATATGATTTTGATGTAAAACGAATCATAGACGAATTAGGGAATATCATTCGAGGGAAAGAGATTGTTGCAGGAGAAACCCTGGTTATATTTGATGAAATTCAGGAATGTCCCCAGGCGATTACTGCACTTAAATATTTTTGTGAAAACATGCCTCGTCTTCACATTGTTTGTGCAGGTTCTTTGTTAGGCGTTTCTATAAAAAGAGATAATTTTTCCTTTCCAGTAGGAAAAGTGGATAGATTGCAGATGTTTCCAATGTCTTTTTCGGAATTTTTACGGGCAGATGGGGAAAATGCGATTTATGAAGGCGTTCAAAAATATGATATTACACGAGAACTGCCTACATTATATACGGGAAAATTGGAAAAAGAATTAAAGTATTACTATATTGTAGGTGGGATGCCGGAAGTGGTTGCAAAGTGGGTAGAGACCCATAACTTTGAGAAAGCAGAGGCAATACAGGAAAATATTTTGTTGGATTATCAAAGTGATTTTGCGAAACATGCACCTAAAAGTGATATTCCTAAGTTGGGATGGATATGGGAGTCGATTCCAAAGCAATTAGCAAAGGATAACAATAAATTTGTGTTTTCTCATGTGAAAGAAGGAAAACGCTCCAGTGAATTAGAAGATGCATTGGAATGGTTGGTGGATGCGGGGCTCGTACACAAATTAGAATTAGTCTTAAGTCCGGAACTTCCGCTTTCCTTTTGTTCAGATGCTACATTCTTTAAATTGTATATGTCGGATGTGGGATTATTGCGAAAGAAATCAGGAATATCCTATAAAACAATATTGGAGGATTCGGATTTATATAGAAATTTTAAGGGGGCGTTTACGGAAAACTTTGTTTTGACGGAAGTTTTGAAGGTGGGAATCCATCCATATTTCTGGCGTTCTGGAAATACAGCGGAGCTGGATTTTCTATTTGAATACGAAGATAAAATTGTTCCGGTGGAAGCCAAGACAGAGATTCACACGCGAGCAAAGAGCTATACTCAGTTTTGCAAGAAGTACCAGCCAAAGTTGGGATTTAAATTTTCTATGAAGAATGTGGGCGAAAATGAAGTGGAAAATACGAAAACCTATAGTGTGCCGTTGTATTTGATTTGGAGAGTAAGGGACTATTTAGAGTAAGCGCAATAATAACTATTTTCTCAGGCTGGATGCAGGGAGTGGAGCAAACCACTCCCTTTTCAACCGGCAGTGCATTGTAGAAAACTGGTTGCTTTGCTATAACATTTTACTCAAAAAATCAAGCCTCCGATTCTTTTTTATGCTAGTATATACTTACGGTACCGGAATTTAAGGAGGATTTACGTGAGTAAGGTAGAATTGCTTGCGAAAGCACTGGAATACATAGAGCTACATTTGACAGAGGAGATGAAGACGGAGGATATTGCCAAGGCGGTATTCTGCTCAAAATCCACGCTGGAGAAGCTGTTTCAGGCGGTTAACCATTTGAGTATACATGATTATGTGGTACGTCGTAGGATGAATAAGGGTGCAAAGCTTTTATTTCAGAATGGGGAGCTCAGTATTTTAGATGCAGCATTGCAGGTGGGGTATAGTAGTCACGAATCCTTTACAAGAGCCTTTAAACAAGTGTGGAATTGCAATCCATCGGAGTTTCGCAGGCGTACCAGGTACAGCGAAATCTTTCCAAGATTGTATCCGCCCATAGAAAATGGAGATGAGTATATGCAGAATAGAAGACATGTGGATATCAGTGAACTGTATGATTTGATTGTAGAGAGAAAGAATTGCTATTATATTTGCTGTGATATTAAGAGGCTGGTACCTATCAATGAAATCAGCCATAAGGCGGGGGATTTGGCTATTTTAGAGTCTTTGAACCGTTTAAATGATGCAGCAGGGGCTGAGGATGTTGTATTCCGTATCGGCGGTGACGAATTTGTGCTTCTGACCGCCAGTGAGGATAAGGCTTATGCAGACGGATTGGTGGACAAGATTTTGGCAAAGAATGGCGACACCTTCCGTTATGAGGACATGGATATTCCTCTGAATCTCTATGCGGTGCCTTCAAAGCTGGAGCTGAAGCAGGTGAAGTATAATGAAGTGTTCCGGCAGCTGCATGAGACTATACAGGAGAATAAATAGTATAAAAGGGCTGGTGTAAAGTGGATGATTTCTCTGCTTTACACCAGCCTTTAATTGTATCATAACCCCATCAGCTTCTGAATCCATTTCACTTTGTCGCAGAAATATTTGATAAAGAGGTAGGACAGGAAAAAGGTTATCAACATATTGAAGCATATGATGATGGCCGGGTTTTCTGTGAGCTTACAAATGATGGTTCGTGAGATTACCAGCAAAAATCCGTTTAGCAAATACAGCTGCAGGGAGTAGTGGCCAAAGCTGTGAAAGATTTTGTTAAACCAAGGAAGCTTGGTAAATAAATAGCATGTAAGGATTCCGGCCACGGAAGCAATTTTCAGTGTGGCAGAAAACTGGGATGTCACGCCCCATAAGATTAGCAGAAATATTGTGCTTACAGGTTGTAGCCATTTTTCTTTGAAGTGCCATTCAAAAATATGAGGTATGTATTTTTTGAGTAAGACGCCTGTGTTGAAGAATAGTAAATACACGAAAACGGAATCCAAACACAGGAAGGATACCTTGGGCTCAAGTATGTATAAAACCAGCAAAACAAGCTCTGCAATAACCTCTTTAGAACTGCTGTCACGTTGCCAACAATGAAGGACCGGGTATATGGTGGAAATGATAAATAGTGTATATAAGAACCAGTATTCTCCACCATAGAAAAGCATTTGTTTTAAGGACTCCATCATGCTTGCTGGCCTGTTTACCAGCGCGGGCAGCAGCTGTCTGGGAAGCATGTCCACCAGATTGAAAACAATGTATGGAATCAGCAGTCGATATATTCTTTTCAAAAGGAATTCTTTATAGTTATCCTTGTACGAAAAGCAAAATCCGGAAATAAGAAAGAACAGGGACATATGTGTACTGCTTATAAATTGAAAAATGGACTGGCAATACACATTTTCCAGCAAATTCACCGGGTAAAGGATAATGGAGTGTGCCAATACCACAAAAAAGATGGCAACGCCCTTTAAAGAATCAATTTCCTGATAATATTTTTTCATGGCTGGAGACCTCCTTGGTAAGTGATATAAGTACTATGCTGCGTTTGGCCTGCTGTTCAAGGGATTCCATCGTCCGCGGACATAGTGGATAATGAAAAGGACAAACAGCAGTAGGTTGTGTGCAATCATGCAGGCCCAGGCAGCAACCAGGCCCATCTCCAGAAGCTGGGTGCAGATAAAGGTACCCACAATGCGGATGCCCCACATACCGATGATGTTGAAGATAAAGGGCATAATGGTTTTGCCCACGCCCTGCAGCATTCCTTCAATGATGATGGATGCACCGAAAAAGGGTTCGGAGACTGCCACCATACGCAGGACGATGGAGCCCAGAAGAATTACCTGGGCGTCCCTGGTAAAGAGCTTCATCATAGTAGGGGCAAAGAGAAAGAGCAGTCCACCGGAGACAATCATCAGAAGTACTTCGATGAGGATAATCATCCGCGCCAGTTCTTTCATACGCTTTTTGTCGCCTGCGCCATAGGCATTGCCGGAAAGGGTGGCAGCAGCAGTCTGCATACCATAGCCCGGGATATAAAAGGCAGATTCTACCGTATTGGCGATGGTATGAGCTGCAGTGGATATTTCTCCCAGAGAATTAATCATGGAAGCGAAAAACACATAGCCCAGAGACGTACCGAAGCGCTGTAGCATATTGGGGAAAGCCACCTTAAGACAGGGCCCCAGGATTTCCTTATCCGGTTTGAAACTCTGCCCCTTGGGGGAAATCACGGGATGCTGCCAAAGCTTAACGGTAATCAGGATTCCACCTACCGTAAATGCAATGGCACTGGCAATGGCTGCGCCGATAACACCCAGATTCACACCATAAATCAATATGAAATTCAGAATAACATTGATAACATTGACCCAGATACCGATTTTCATAGGGGTCTTGGTATCTCCCGCTGCACGGAGTGCAGTACCGAAGATAATGGTAGCAGCTCTGGGCAGCATGGGCATGTACAAAATAAAAAAGTACGTTCCTGCCAGCTCCTGAATGGCAGGATCCACCTGCATCCATACCGGTACCATACTACTTAAGGAAAGGGTCAGTATGGTAAACAAAATACCCGATACCAAAGTAACCAACACCGCCTGGGATACTACCCTGGAAGCCCGGCTCTTATCCCCTGCGCCAAAGGCCTTGGCAATGATGGACAAAAAACCGACACCAAGGGCAGAAATGGTACTGCCCACCAGCCAGTTCACCGTAGTAGTAGCACCTACCGCCGCCGTAGCAGAGGTACCTAAACCGCCCACCATAGCGGTATCAATATACTGCACAGCCGTCTGCATCAGCTGTTCTATCATCGTAGGCCACGCCAGTGAGAAAATCACCGGAACCATAGCAAATTTGGAATTATTTTTCTTGTTGTTTAGCATAGAAATCCTCATAAAAGGAATGCGCCATGGGCTGCGGAGTGGGAAGAGTATAGTATGTGGTTTTCAGACCCTTGAAAAACGTCGGCACTTGGCGAGGTTTTTTCGAGCCTAGTACCGCTACGTTTTTCACGGAATGGGAATGCGTCTGAAAACCACATACTATACTCTTCCCACTCCGCAGCCCATGGTGCATTCCGCTCCAAAATAATCATTTTAGCGTAGAAAGTCTATCATTTTCGGTAGGAAAAGTCAACGAAGCATGGTAAAATAGTCTCAAGTATTAGCTGGGAGGATTTCACTATGATTTTGATTAAAAATGGTAATGTACATGATGCTGTTCATGAGGAAGTACAGGTGCTGGACGTACTTGTAAAGGATGGAAAGATTGCGGCTATGGGGGCAAATCTGGAAGCTACGTTGGAGGCAGAGGTGATTGATGCTACCGGAAAAGAGGTATATCCGGGCTTTGTGGAGGCTCATGGACATATTGGTTTGGATGGCTACGGAATCGGTTATGAGGGCTGTGATTATAATGAGATGAATGATATTGTTTCACCCCAGCTGCGTGGTATTGATGGTGTGAAGCCTCAGGAACCCACCTTCCTTAAGGCAGCGCAGGCAGGCGTTACCACCGTATGTGTGGGACCGGGAAGTGCCAATGTGTTGGGCGGTACCTTTACTACCATTAAGACTGTGGGAAATTCTGTGGAGGAAATGCTTCTTAGAGACGGTGTGGCCATGAAGTGCGCCTTTGGTGAGAATCCAAAGCGTTGCTACAGGGATAAGAAGGATTCTACTCGTATGTCCACTGCGTCACTTCTGAGAGAAATGCTCTTTAAGGCACGAGAATATATGGAGAAGAAAGAAGCGGCAGGGGACGATATTTTCAAGCGCCCTGCCTTTGATATGAAGCTGGAGGCCATGATACCGGTGCTGAAGGGAGAGATTCCTTTGAAGGCCCATGCCCATGCGGCAGTGGATATTATGACAGCTCTTAGGATTGCAAAGGAGTTTGGCGTGAAGATTACTCTGGAACACGTGACAGAAGGTCACTTAATTGTGAAAGAGCTGGTAGAAGCGGATGTGCCTCTTGCTGTGGGACCAACCCTTACCAATGCGTCCAAGTTTGAGCTTCGCAATAAGAGCTGGACAACCCCGGGAATTCTGGCGGCAGCAGGCTGTCAGGTATCCATTATTACGGATTCCCCGGTGATTAATCAGGAGTATCTGGCTATCTGTGCAGGTATGGCGGTAAAGGCAGGAATGGATCCCTTTAAGGCACTACAGGCCATTACCATCAATCCGGCAAAGCATGCAGGAGTAGCGGACAGAGTGGGCTCCTTAGAAGTAGGAAAGGACGCGGACATCGTTATCTGTGACGGCTGTGCCTTTGAGGTATCCACCAATGTGGAATGTGTGCTTATTGACGGAAAACGCGTGAAAAAAGAGGCTGATGTATAAAGCGAGAGGATAGAAACATGGGATTTTGTATTAACAGGGGAGACCATATCAGGCTGGTGTACAGTGAGAAGGAAACGGATGCGGTAAAGTATGCGGTAAAGAATCTTCGCAGGGATTTGATGCGGGTACTTAATGCAAAAATTAATGCGGATGTCAATCTTCCTATGAAGGAAATATACGTAGGAACTGCCGGAGTAGCTGAGTATGCAGTTTGCTGCAAGGAGATGCATAAGGAATCTTTCACCATAAAGGTGGAGGATGGGAAGCTGTTCATCTGTGGCGCGGATCGTCGGGGAACTGTTTACGGTATCTATGATTTCTGTCAGTATGTGCTGGGGGTGTCACCCTGGTATTTCTTTGCCGATGTACCGGTGAAGGAGAAGTATGCAGTAGAGCTACCGGAGGGCTATGAGAAGACCGATTATCCTTCCGTGGAGTACCGTGGTATCTTTATCAATGATGAGGAGGAGCTGGAGCATTGGGTGCAGCGCTACATGGGTGAGGAAACCATCGGGGTGAAGACCTATGAGCATATTTTTGAGTTGCTTCTTCGCTTGAAACTGAATTATATCTGGCCGGCCATGCACGTGAACTCCTTTAATATTAAGCAGGAGAACGGTGCCTTGGCAAACCGTATGGGTATCGTGGTGGGAACCTCCCACTGCGATATGCTGATGCGCAGTAACAATAGGGAATGGAAGCCCTGGATACAAAAAAAGGGCTATGAGGGCGTGGAATATGACTATTCCATTCCCGGCAGAAACCGGGAGATTTTGCAGGAATACTGGCGGGAAAGCGTGGAGCAGAATAAGGACTTTGAAGTAAGCTATACCCTGGGTATGCGTGGTATTCATGATTCCGGCTTTGAGGTTCGTGGTCTGGAGGGTAAGACCGGAGAAGAGCTATTGCAGGCGAAAATTCAGCTTCTCACCGATGTTATGAGCTATCAGTATGAGATGCTGGGAGATGTGCTGAAGAAGGATACCCAGAAGAATTTTGTACCATACAAGGAAGTGCTGGAGCTGTATGATAACGGATTGGAAGTGCCGGAGGATATGACCTTAATCTGGGTGAATGATAACTATGGTTATGTGCGCAGATATCCGGGGGAGAAGGAAAAGGCCAGAAAGGGTGGAAACGGTATCTATTTCCATAATTCTTATTGGGCACCGCCGGGAAATTCCTACCTGTTTATCTGTTCCATTCCGCTGGCACACACCAGAAATGAGCTGAAAAAGGCTTATGAGGAAGGGATTCAGAAGCTTTGGGTGACCAATTTTGGTGCCATTAAGCCCCTGGAGCAGCAGCTTTCGTTCTATGCGGCTTATGCCTGGGAAGCAGGGCGTGAAGGCGGAGAGACCGAGGCTGAGAAGGTATTTTTGGAGAACTGGATTAACCGGACCTTCTCTGGAAATTATGGAAGGACGCTGGCACCGCTTCTGGTGGAATTTGACCAGCTGACCAATGTGCGGAAGGTAGAGCATATGGACAGTGATGTGTTCTCCCAGGTTTCCTATGGTGATGAAGGTGCCGGACGCTTACACAGATATGAAGCGATTTTTGAGACGGTAAATCGCATTTATGAGGCTCTGCCCAGACAGGAGAAGGATGCCTTTTTCCAGATGGTGGGCATGAAGGTCCATGCGGCGTATTATACCTACGCCATGTACTATTATGCGGATAGAAGCGTGCTTTGCATGAAGCAGGAGAAGGCATCGGCGGCGAAGAAGTATACCGCCCTTTCTCTGGAATACGACCACGCCAGAAGAAGCATGCTTTACTATTACAACCATGTGATGAGTGATGGTAAGTGGAATGGTATGGTGACACCGGAGGATTTCCCGCCACCACGAACCAACATGCATCCTGCGGCAATGCCACCACTGTTTATGCCGGAGAAGGAGCTTCGCCTTGGCGTGTGGGGCGGAGAAGAAAAGCTTTGCTTTGTAACGGAGAAAAAGAAATGGTTTGAGTTGTCCAATATCGGTGAGGGGGAAATACTCTGTAAGATAAAGGCACCGGGATATCTGAAATTGCAGTGTGAGGGCTTTGAGGAATCTGCTGCCTCTGTAAACGGAGAGAGCCGTGTATTTGTGGGCTCGGTAGCTCAGGATCAGCGTGTGATTGTGAGTGTGGATTATACGAAGATTACAGAGAATAAGAGCGATGTCATCGAAATCTATGATATGGACAACAGTATGGCCATGCAGTTACCGGTGGAAGTAGTATGCGGCTTTGATAAGGAGGTACATGTGGAGGAGGACGGTGTTCTCGTAGTAGAGGCGGCTTCCTACGTGGAAACATGTGTGCCCACAGGATTTGCAGAGATTGCCGGTCTGGGAAGAGGAAAGGGAGTTCTTTTAGAGGGTCGGGATGCGGGAGCGGTGGTATCCTACCGGGTACTGCTTCGCAGCGCGGGCGAGCATGTGCTGGAGCTACATAGATTCCCTACCCTAAACAGTGTGGAAAGACTTCGTTTGGGAGTTTCCGTGGATGGTGGAGCTATGCAGATTCTGGAGAGCTTTACAAATGATGAGCACAAGGGCAACTGGAAGAGCAATGTACAGAACAACGTGGATAAAATCAGCCTACAGCTTCCGTTTATGGGAGCAGGGGAGCATGAAATCAGCTTCCATGTCATTGATAGATATGTGGCCTTCAGCCGTTTTGTGATTTATACAGCAGCACGTAAGGAAGCCAGTCTGGTATTTGATTTTGAGAACCAGAACTTGCCTAAGGAGTGGGATTTACAGGGCTTTGTGAAGAACTTTTACGGAGAGGAGGCAGCGCACCTGTCCCCAAGACCAATACTATATCTACCTAAGGTACGGAAGGGAGATACTTTAACTTTGGAGGATGTGAGTGTTTCTCCTCAGTGGTACGGCAGTAAGGTGACACCGGAGTATTTCCTGGAAGCAGGACAGAGTATCTTCGGAGAAGAAGGGGGCGTTGTTAGAATCGATACTGCAGCTGCACTTGCCGGCTCAGAATATGCATCTATGTCCGGAAATGGCTGGCTCTACTGCAACAGTCCATCCTATGGAGAAAGTGGTCTGGCTATGTATATCCGGGAAGAGGGGCTTAGATTTGAGGTGGAAAATGCACCAAAGCTTTCCTACAAAATCGGAGTACATGGTGGCAGTTATCGTATCTGGATTCGAGCATTTTTCTGGGATAGGGACGCTTCTCATATGGCCTTTGCGGTGGATGGAAGGGTATATGACGAGAAGCAGGTTTATGGAGGAAAATCCATCTGGAGCTATTCCAGCGAGAATGTGTGGAAGTGGATTCCTGCCCTGGAGCTGGAGCTTGCACCTGGGGAACATACTTTGGAGATTTTGACCTTGGGTTCAAGGCTTAGATTGGAGCAAATATATATCACCGCAGGGGATGAGCTTCCTTCGGTGACACCATAGAATGTAATATGGACAGCCTGTATGGATTTGTTTTCTAGAACCATACAGGCTGTTTGTGCGAAATCAACCAAAAGCACACCTCTTTTTTGTGAAAAATACTTAATTAAAAATGGTACTTTTTGGCTAGTGTACAGACCAAAAAAATGATATAATGGACGCAGTATAGTACCAAAGTACTTTGGATTTTTCTAAAGATAGAAGGAGCAGCTATGTTTGAGGAAGATAAGAATGTAACAACACAGCCGGGCAACGAGGAAATTGCAGAATTATTTACTCCGGAAGAAAAGAAAGAGATGAAGATTCCTGTATTTTTGAAGGAGAAAAAGGTAAAAGAACCTAAGGCTCCTAAAGAGAAAAAGGTAAAAGAGCCGAAGGAACCCAAAGAGAAAAAGGTAAAGGAACCCAAACCTCCTAAGGAGAAGAAGGTGAAAGAGCCGAAAGCACCCAAAGAGAAGAAAGTGAAGGAACCGAAGGAGAAGAAGGAAGGCAAGAAGCTGGATTTCTCTAAGGCGGCAGGTGCTGTGAAGTCCGTGAAGTGGTCTAAGCTTTATGATAACAAGGTGGTAAAATTCCTTTCTGAGAAGCGTGGGGAGATGGGCAAGAGTATTATGGGTACCCTGACCACCAGTGCTATTTTGCCGGTTATTTTCATGGTAATCATGGGCGTGGTAAGTTATGCCACCGCATCCAATGCGCTGGTAAGTAATACCGAAGAGTCTGCAACCGCTACCGTAGTGGCAGTGGCAGATTATCTGGGGGTTATCTGTGATAATATTTCCTCCAAGGCAGCAGAGCTGGTATCCGATAGTGATATCAAGAATTATTATCAGAAGTTGTATCAGAACAGAGGTGACACAGAGGCGGAGGATACTCTTTCCGCAGCAAAGTCTACTTTAGGTCAGGCGAAAATCAGTAATAAATACATGTTCAGTTATTCCATCATTCCGTTGGGTGGTAAGATTGCTACCTCCTTAACCGGTGCTCTTCCGGATGACCACTGGGCACTGTATGAGGCCAGTGTGGAGGGTCAGGCCTTTGCAGCGGATAAGAAGCTGAAATCCGCATGGTTTGGTTACCATCATTTCGTTGATGAATACTATTACGCAACTTCGGATAAATACGGTCTGGCATATTTCCGCGAGTTCATCCAGAACGATGCTATGCTGGTACTGGATATCGATATCAATGTTCTGACAGAGATGCTGATGAGCATGGATACCGGTGAGGGAAGTATCAAGGCGATTGTGGCTCCGGATGGACGTGAAATCGGTGTGATGGATGGTGCAGAGGCTGCGTATACCATCGATGGTGTGGAGAACAGCTGGTTTACCGGAAGCAAGTATTTTGAAAAGTATAAGGATAGTGAGACCGCAGGTGCGGAAGAGGTTACCGTTGGTCTTAAGAAGTATTTATATATCTATGCGCCTGTAGAGGGTACCGGAATTATGCTCTGTGCATTGATTCCACAGGACACTCTGGTTGCAGATGCACAGCCTATTTTCTGGATTACCGTATTGGTGGTTCTGATTGCAGGTGTGATTGCACTGTTTAACGGAATTTCCATTGCAAATGGTATCAAGAGAACCTTGCAGGGAATTATCAGTGATTCAGAGAAGGTTGAGAAGGGTGATTTATCCGTAAACTTCACTGTAAAGCGTAAGGATGAGTTCTTACAGCTGGCCAACGGACTGAATAACATGCTTGGCGGTATCCGTCAGCTGATTACCGATACTTCCAAGTTTGGTGAGGAAGTAAATGTCATGTCCGAGGAACTGGCAGAGAATGCCTCCGACTTAAAGGAAGCAATGGATCAGGTTCTTATCGCTGTAGATGAGGTATCTTCCGGTGCGCAGCATCAGGCAGAGGAAACTGAGAACAGTAATGAGAAGATGCAGGGCTTATCTGACAACTTAACCATCATCTCCGACAAGACCGCATCCATGGAGACCATGGCGGATGCTGTGATGTCTTCCGTAGAGAAGGGTCAGGAAATTGTGGATATCTTGACCGATAAGGCAGACAAGACTTCTGCACTGACCAAGGAACTGAGTATTGAAATGGAAGCTGTAGATAAGCGTACTAAGGAAATCGAAGGCTTCGTTCAGATTATTAATGAAATTGCAGGACAGACCAATCTGCTTTCCTTAAATGCATCCATTGAGGCGGCAAGAGCGGGCGAGCATGGTCGTGGCTTCTCCGTAGTTGCAGAGGAAATCCGTAAGCTGGCTGACCAGTCCAAGGAGTCTGCAAATAAGATTAAGGAAATCGTGGGCGGTATCACCGAGACCACCAAGCGTACCAGCGTAGCAGCCAAGAGTACGGATGATATGATGAAGGAGCAGATGGCGGCACTGGAGAGTACCGTAACGGTATTCCAGGAAATCCGCGAAACTACTCTGGGACTGGTAGACAACCTCCGCAAGACCGTGGATGGTATGAACCGTATCATGACCGAGAAAGTTGAAGTAGGTGATTCCCTCCAGAACATTGCAGCAATTTCCGAAGAGGCTGCTGCTTCCGTCGAAGAAATTAATGCAACTATCAGCGAGCAGGTAAATATGATTATCAAGCTTGCAGAGAAGGCAGATACCTTAAAGGGTCAGATGACCGACATGAATTCCTCATTAGAGAAATTCCAGTTATAATTTCAGGTAAGGATAAAGTAAGGATAACGAAAGCCGGGTCGCCGCTGTAGCGGAACCCGGCTTTCGATTTTGGCATTAATCCTGCCCCACCCCACCACTGCCACCTCTGCCTGCCTCCGGGGGATACGGTTCATGGTTTTTGAGGCTTTTGCAGAACTGCGTAGAAATTTCCAAAACCACAGGATACGTTGCCCTTCATGTCCGTCCACCTCTTCGACAAAATGCGGAGTTATGTCCGACTGTGGAAGACGTTGCCAAACGTCTTACGGCAGGCGAACATAGCTCCGTATTTTGCTCGAAGCTTGGACGGACGTGAAATAATAAAGCAACGTATCCTGTGGTTTTGAGAAATTCAAGCAGATCAAGAC
>JAFTXD010000170.1 GCA_017461775.1 Lachnospiraceae bacterium | reverse complement strand
GTCCTACCGGTTGCGGTAAGACTACGGTAATCAATCTGCTGATGCGTTTCTATGATGTGAATGATGGTTCTATCAAGGTGGATGGAACGGATATCCGTGATATTACCAGGGGAAGCCTGCGTACCAGCTATGGTATGGTACTTCAGGAGACCTGGCTTCGAGGTGGAACCATTATGGATAATATCCGTACCGGTAAGCCCGAGGCTACGGAGGAAGAAGTGATTGCAGCGGCAAAAGCAGCTCATGCCCACAGCTTTATCAAGCGTCTCCCGGAAGGATATCATACGGTGATTACCGAAGATGGTGGTAGTCTATCTCAGGGACAGAAGCAGCTCTTATGTATTGCCAGAGTCATGCTCTGCCTGCCGCCGATGTTAATTCTGGATGAAGCAACATCCTCCATCGATACCAGAACAGAGCTGAAGATTCAGAATGCATTTGCGAAGATGATGGAGGGCAGAACCAGCTTTATCGTAGCTCACAGACTTTCTACCATTCGAGAAGCAGACATCATTCTGGTAATGAAGGACGGAAATATTATTGAGCAGGGCAACCATGAGACATTATTAGCTCAGGGTGGTTTCTATAGTGAGCTTTATAACAGTCAGTTCGCCGGATGATTCAGAGCCATGCAGATTTGTCAGAGGTAGGCGAGCAAGCTTGCTTGCAGAGCACTACCTTGACAAATCTATACGGCGAGAAGCCGCGCGTGAGCAAAAGAGGAGCAGGGTCGCTGCGCTTTTGCGAATGCCGGCTCTGAATCATCCGAAATAACAGGCCAAAGCAAAAGGAAAGCAGGGCGCTGCGCTTTTGCGAATGCCGGCTCTGCATCATCCGATGTACCATCGGTGCTCTAAAAGTGCATTTGGTGCAAAAAAGATTTTAAGCGATTTGTAATAGATATAATGTACAGGGAGGCAAAGAGATGAGTTTTCCAAAAGATTTTTTATGGGGAAGTGCCAGTGCGGCATTTCAGATTGAAGGAGCATATAACGAGGATGGTAAGGGGCTTGGTATCTGGGATGCTTTAGCAGAGGGACATATCAGACTTGGAACGACCGGAAACGTAGCCTGTGACCACTATCACAGATATAAAGAAGATGTGGCGATTATGAAGGAGCTGGGGCTCAAATCCTACCGTTTCTCCATCAGCTGGCCAAGAGTGATTCCCAAAGAAGGTGAGGTCAATGAGAAGGGGCTCGCTTTTTACAAGGACTTGGTAAAAGAACTGACCGAGGCAGGTATCGAGCCTATGGTAACCCTGTTTCACTGGAACCTTCCCATGTGGATGCATGAAAAAGGCGGCTGGGCAAATCCTCAGGTAGCAGACTATTTTGAAGAGTATGCTAAGGTAGTGGTAGATGCGTTATCTGATAAAGTAAAATATTGGATGACCATCAATGAGCCACAGCTTTTTGCGGGAGCCGGATATGTAGACGGCGGGCATGCACCGTTTTTAAAGATGCCTGCTATGTTTGGGAAGATTACCAGAAACATAATGCTTGCCCATGGTAAGGCGGTAAAGGTTATCCGCGAAAATGCTCTTCTTACACCTATGGTGGGTATGGCTCCAACGGGAAGTGCTGTGATTCCAAAGTCAGATGCACCGGAGGATTTGGAGCAGGCACGTTTCGAGACCTATGAAGGCGATGGACCTAACGGGAATGCATGGTGGGCGGACCCTATTTGTCTTGGAATTGTTCCAGAGGGGTTAAAGAATGATGTTTCCGCAGAAGATTTAGCGATTATTCATCAGCCCTTAGATTTTTATGGCTTTAATATTTATACTGCCCAGAACTTCTGGACCCAGAATCCCAAGGAGAACCCGGCACTTTACGATGGTATGCCAAGAACCGGTTTTGATTGGGCCATTAAGCCGGAAAGCATTTATTATGCCGCAAAGTTCCACTACGAGCGTTATGGACTACCGATTATTATTACGGAAAATGGTATGTCCAATCCGGACTTTGTAATGCTGGACGGCAAAGTTCATGACCCACAGAGAATCGATTACATTCACAGATACCTGTTGCAACTGAAGCGTGCAGTGGAAGAGGGCGTGCAGGTGATCGGCTATCAGTATTGGTCTATTCTGGACAATATGGAGTGGACAGAAGGATATGAAAGACGTTTTGGTCTTGTGCATGTGGATTATCAGACTTTAAAAAGAACCATTAAGGATTCCGGCTATTTTTATGCGGAAGTAATTAAATCAAACGGAGAGAATTTATGACAGGAAAAGAGTTTGGACAGAAAATCAAAGAGAATATCAGTAAAGTAATCATCGGAAAGGATGAGACCATTCATTTATTATTGACGGCACTTCTGGCAGATGGTCATGTGCTGGTGGAAGATGTACCGGGAACCGGTAAGACAAAGGTGGCAAAGTCCCTTGCTGCATCCCTTGCTGCGGATTTTAACCGTATTCAGTTTACACCGGACCTTCTTCCGGGAGATATTACCGGTCTTACCATCTACGACCAGAAGAAGGGGGAGTTCGTGCTTCGTAAAGGACCGGCATTTACCAATATTCTTCTTGCGGACGAGATTAACCGTGCAACTCCCAGAACCCAGTCCGGACTTTTAGAGTGTATGGAAGAACGTCAGATTACCATTGATGGCGAAACCCTTCCGGCAGGAGAGCCATTTTTCGTTATTGCTACCCAGAATCCGGTAGAAACGGCGGGCACTTTTCCACTTCCGGAGGCGCAGATGGATCGTTTTATGATGATGCTTTCTATGGGACTTCCGGAGAAAAACGAAGAAGTGCAGATTATGGAGCGTTATATGAAGGGAGAACCGCTGGCGGAGCTTAAGGCAGTGGTAACCTTAGAGGAGCTGGCAGAGGCGAAGAAAAGCGTAGAAAATGTGTTTGTACATAAATGCATCTTGGAATACATGGCCGAAATTGTAGGTGCTACAAGACAAGGGGAAAATGTTGTGATGGGTGTGAGTCCCAGAGGAACCTTGGCATTCCTTCGTTGTGTAAAGGCACATGCATATCTTGATGGCAGAGATTTTGTAACACCGGATGACGTAAAGGCGTTAGCGGCGCCGGCACTTTCCCATCGTATTGTAATGGGCTATGGCAATGCCGGAGAAAGTAAGCGTATGGTGGAGAAGATTTTGAAGACCGTACCGGTACCTACAGAGG
>JAFTXD010000169.1 GCA_017461775.1 Lachnospiraceae bacterium | reverse complement strand
TATGAGGATATATATGGTATGCCCTGCCTGCTTGCGACTTTAAAGACTGTGAAGGAAATGGATTCGCACATGCTTTGAGTAGCTTGATTGTGTGTAATAAAATGAGACGCCCCTTCATACCATGTAAAAAAAGAAGGTATGAGGTGGTTGTATGAGAAGGATTGGAAAAGCTGTCATAGCATTTGTGGTGGCGGCATGTATGTTGGTGGGATTTCCGGTGCGGGTGCAGGCGCAGGTGGAGGTGAATGCGCCTTCTGCCATTTTGCTGGAGGGTTCTACCGGTACGGTAATTTATGAAAAGAATGCGGATGAAAGGAGAAGTCCGGCAAGTATCACCAAGATTATGACCCTGCTTCTTACGTTTGAGAAGATAGAAGAGGGGAAAATTGCACTGACGGATACGGTGGTAACCAGTACATATGCCAGCTCCATGGGCGGTTCCCAGGTGTTTCTGGCAGCGGGGGAGGAGCAGAGCTTAGAGACCATGATTAAATGCATCGCTGTTTCCTCAGGAAATGATGCTTCCGTGGCAGTGGCGGAACATATCTCCGGTACGGAAGAGGCATTTGTAGCACTGATGAATGAAAAGGCAGCAGAGCTTGGTATGGAGAATACCCGTTTTGAGGATTGCTGCGGTTTGAGCAATTCCGATGAACACTATACCACCGCCAGGGATGTGGCAATTATGAGCCGGGAGCTGATTACCAAGTATCCGGAAATTTATGATTACAGTAAAATCTGGATGGAGGATATTATCCATGTGACGAAGCAGGGAGAGATACCCTTTACCCTCAGTAGTACCAATAAGCTTTTGAAGCAGTACCCCTATGCTACCGGGCTTAAGACCGGCTCCACCGATAAGGCAAAATATTGCTTTGCAGGAACGGCCAATAAGGATGGCATGGATATGATCGCAGTGATTATGGGAGCGGAGGATTACAAGAGCCGATTTTCGGAGGCGGAGTCCCTGCTCAGCTATGGTTTTTCCGTGTGCGATATTTATGAGGATTCTCACCCGGAGCAGCTCATTCCTCTGATGGTAGTGAACGGAAAGCAGGAGTTTGTAAAGCTGAAGTTCGGGAATGCCTTTCGCTATGTGGAGACCGGAGGACAGGACCTAAGCCAGATGGAGAAGGAGCTGGTGCTGCCACAGGAGGTGCAGGCTCCCATTAAAGCTGGGGATATTGCCGGAGAGATGGTTTATCGTCTGGGGGATAGAGTGATTGGAAGCAGTGCCATCTATTTTGCAGAGGATGTGGAGCTGGCTACCTATAAGGATTATCTCTTAAAAGTCCTGGATTATTTACTTTTGTAAATGGTTTCTTTGTGTTATAATTGACCATGTGTATGCTCTGAAAGGAGAATGGCATGTGGGAGATTCTTGGTTTTGTATTTGCAATTTTCATATTGGTAGTCTTTTGGATTATTCTTTTTGATACAAACCGCTTTGTTGTGAGAAAAATGGAGATTTGCGATAAGCGCATCAAGGGACAGTGCCGGGTAGTGGTGCTATCGGATTTACACAATAAGCGTTATGGCAGGGATAATTGTCTGCTTCTTGAAAAGATTCGGGAGCAGAAGCCGGATGCCATTTTCATGGCGGGGGATATTCTGACGGCAAAGCCGGGGAAGACCCTGGATATTGCCACCCATTTTGTAAGGGAGCTGGCGAAGGATTATCCCATCTATTATGGAAATGGAAACCATGAGCACAGAATCAAGCTTTACCCGGAGACCTACGGAGATATGGCACAGGAGTATGCGAAAGCTCTTAAGGAATGTGGTGTGAAGCCACTGGTAAATGAAAAACTGGAAATGGAAGCCTGCAACATTGTAGTATATGGTGCAGAGATTGCCAGAAGGTTTTATAAGCGTTTTCGTACCCCTCATATGGAGGAGGGGTATTTACAGGAGCTTTTGGGAGAGCCGGATAAGGAGAAGTATGTATGTCTTCTTGCTCATAATCCCGATTATTTCCCGCAGTACGCCGCATGGGGGGCGGACCTTGTGTGTGCCGGACATGTGCATGGCGGAATGGTACGGATTCCCGGTTTTAAGGGAGTGGTGTCGCCCAGTGTACATTTTTTTCCAAAATATGACGGCGGCATTTTTGTAGAGGGAGCAGCGACCATGCTTCTGAGTAGGGGACTTGGTATGCATACCATTCCCATTCGTATGTTTAACCCCGGAGAGTTTACGGTGGTGGATTTTAAGGAGAACTAAAGATGGCAATACCTGTTAAGCTGGAGGCATTTGAAGGACCGCTGGACCTTTTGCTTCACTTAATTGATAAAAACAAAATAGATATTTATGATATTCCCATTGTGGTCATCACGGAGCAGTATCTGGACTACATCAAGCAGATGGAGTCCGAGGATATGAATGTGATGAGTGAGTTTCTGGTTATGGCGGCGACTCTCATTGACATTAAGTGCAGAATGCTCCTGCCCAAGGAAGTGAATGAGGAGGGCGAGGAGGAGGACCCCAGAGCAGAGCTGGTGGCAAAGCTTTTGGAGTACAAAATGTACAAATACATGGCTTTCGAGTTGCGTGACAGACAGGTGGATGCGGAGAAGAATTTCTACCGGGAAAAGCATCTGCCAAAGGAAGTGGCAGATTATAAGCATCCTCTCAATTATGATGAGCTGGTGGGAGATTTGTCCTTGTCTAAGCTTCATGAGATTTTTAAGGTGATGATTCGCCGGCAGGAAGACCGTGTGGACCCTATCCGAAGCAATTATGGTAATATTGAAAAGGATGAGGTCTTTGATGTGGATGCCAAGACAGCGTACATCGAGGAATACGCCAGAACGCATAAGCATTTCAGCTTTAAAAAGCTCTTAGGTGAGCAGAAATCTAAGGCACATATTATTATTACCTTCCTGGTAATTCTGGAAATGATGAAGACGGGGAAAATCAATATTTCCCAGGAGAATATATTCGATGATATTTTGATTGAGTCAAATATCTGTTAAAGGGTGAGATACGATGGAGAGAGAAAAACAGAAAGCAATACTGGAATCCATATTATTTGCTATGGGGGAGTCGGTGGAAATCAGCCGACTGGCCCATGTGATTGAAGAGGATGTGCGGGTAACCAAAACTCTTTTGAAGGAGATGGAGGAGAGCTACAAGGCGCAGGAGAGAGGCATTGAGCTGACCTATTTTGATGATGCGGTGCAGCTTTGTACCAAGCCGGATATGTATGAATATCTGGTGAAAATCGCCAAGGCTCCCAGAAAGATATCGTTGACGGATACGGTCATTGAAACCCTGTCCATTATTGCCTATAAGCAGCCGGTGACCAGAGTGGAGGTGGAGCGTGTGCGTGGCGTAAGCTGTGACCATGCCATCAATAAGCTTTTGGAATATGATTTGATTACCGAGCTGGGCAGACTGGATGCACCGGGAAGACCTCTTTTATTCGGAACCACCGAGCAGTTTCTTCGCTGTTTCGGCGTAAAGAGCTTAGAAGAGCTGCCGGAGCTTAGTACCCTGCAGATTGAAGAGTTCAAGCAGCAGGCAGAGGCAGAGGTTCAGCTTACTCTGGTAGAGGTTTAGTGACCTTTTTTGACATCTGCTCATATACTAATAAAAAAAGGTATATGGGTTTATTATGAATATTCGAAATGGAGTAATTGAAGATATTTTCCGGGACAGGGGAAATACCCTTGTCACCGTGAGCTATTCCCGGTGTCAGTGTAATAATGCTGCGGAGGATATGGTGCGTCTGGTGGTGGGACCACAGACAAAGATATTCTCTCGTAGTGGGCAGGAGATTTCTGTGGATGAGCTTCGGGTAGGAATGACTGTGAATGCATCCTACTCATCAGCCATGACCAGAAGCATACCACCTCAGGCGGTTGCATTTGTGATTCGTGTTGTAGATAGTCCACGGCAGGAAAATGTAGTAGTGGGATTGATTTTGGATGTGGACAGAAGAAATCGTAGCTTTACCACTGTCAGTGACCGGAGTGCTACACCGGTGATTCGTTTTAATGTGTCAGAGGATACGCGGATTATAGGACGAGATGGTAGAGAGATGGACTTCTCCCAGCTTAGAGAAGGTATGCGGGTGGAGGTGCGGCATGCAGACTTTATGACCGCAAGCATTCCGCCACAGACCACGGCTCTTAGGATTAGAGTGTTATAAGGATTGAAACGTCGCAGAAGTAAGGTACTTCTGCGGCGTTTTTTGTTATGGCGACGAGGAAAATGGGCATCGTGCATGCACGAATGAACATTTGACGACCGCTAATCAGAGAGAGATTCGCAAAGCGTATCTCGTCTCTGTGTCGAGGAAGGTGGTATCGGTTTGCACGAATGATTATTTGATACCATTATTCTGGAGGAAAAGATGAGTTTTGGGGTATAGGTGAAATAAGTTGTAGAAATACCCTGATATGAAGCTTGGGGCACTTGTTTTGAGTGCTCTGGAAGGGATAAAAGGGTATAGGTAAAGTGATAGTGTTGTGCTACCCCAGTTTGGAAGGAGAAGCGGGGTATGGGGAGTAAGTGAATTTGCATATGCCCATTTGAAGTAAAATGAGAAGATAAATTTGCTGAAAATGCTTGGAAACGGGGTATGGTAGCAATTTATTTTGTAGATACCCTAACGCCATATCAGTGAAGAGAAGTAAATGGCTGTGGAGATGGATTTTGAGAGAAGAATGCCATGACAAGGAAAGATTGATTGATATTTTTCTGGAAAAATGTAGATAATCTGACAATTTGTGCTTGACATATCTACCGGAGAGTGGTTTAATGATAAAAATTTACAAAAGATTTAGAGCAAAGGAGTAGGAAAATGTTTGCAAATGTGAAGCTTGTCAATTTAAATTGGCTTATTTCCGAAGGCATGATGTCCATTATGAACGTGGTGGAACATACAGGCCGTATTTGTCATACGCAAACATTACAACCAAGGTGAAATTGTACAGGTATATGCTTTAGGTATAATATTAACAAGTGGTGAAGCTGATGTTTGTGTAGGCAAATATCAGCTTTTTATATTTATATCAAAATTTGTGGTGGAGGAGAGATTATGGAAGGTAGCTACAAGGAGAAAATCATTGAAAAGTACGCCGGTGGCGGGGAAGTGCACCGGGCAGAGCAGACAGGGCAGTATGCGATGGAGTTTATCTATACAAAGCGGGCACTGGATGCTTACATCGCCCCGGATAAGAAGGTCATAGAGCTGGGGTGTGGCGGAGGTTATTATCTCATGCATTATGCACCCAGGTGTAAGGAATATCTGGGAGTGGATTTATCGCCTGTGAATGTGGAAATCGTGGAGAAGCAGATTGCAGACAGTGGATATACAAATGCTTCCGTACAGTGTGGAGATGCTACCAACCTGCGAGAGATTGCCGACGAGAGCTATGACGTGGTGCTTTGCCTGGGGCCGCTGTATCATCTGAAAAGAGAAGACCGTATTCAGTGCATCAGGGAATGTAAACGCATCTGCAAGCTGGGCGGTACCATTGTATTTGCTTTTATCAATAAAATCGGTGCCATCGCTAAGTTCGGTCATGGCGTGGGCTGGAATCATGTGCTTACACCGGCGGTGGGAGAGTGTGTAATGGAGAGAGGAACGGATGATGTGCATACAGATATCTTTTTCTTCACCATGCCGGAGGAAATGATTGTGGATACGGAAAGCGTGGGGCTGAAGCGAATCAAAATGATGGGAGTGGATTTCCTTTTGCTGGAGCCGGAGATTGAAACCTTTACGGAGGAGCAAAGAAAGATCTGGTTTCAATTTGCGGATATGGTGGCGGACAGTGAGTATGCTACATCGCTGAGCAACCATGCATTGTTCATTTGTCAGAAGTAGGAGGGTGGAGGTTATGATAAGGAGGATTTCAGAAAAAGAACTTGCAGAATGTGTAGATGTAATAAGGGTAAGCTTCGGTACAGTGGCGGAGGAGTTTGGCTTCACGGAGGAGAATGCTCCCAGATTTACTGCCTTTGCAACTACTTTTGAGCGTCTACGATGGCATCTCCTTGGGGAACATCGCCCGATGTATGGATTTTATGTGGATGAGAAAATTGTGGGCTATTATTCGCTACTTCTACAGGAAAATGGAGAGTGTGAATTGAATAACTTAAGTGTACTTCCGGCGTATCGACATCAGGGAATCGGTCAGGAACTTTTGGAAGATGCGTGTAAAGTGACCGGGGAATTGGGCTGTACCAAGATGAATATCGGCATCGTGGAAGAGAATAAGCAGCTCAGAAAGTGGTATGAGGATTTGGGATTTGTTCATTTGGGGACGAAGAAATTTGATTTCTTTCCTTTTACCTGTGGGTACATGGAGAAAGAATTGTAGGGAGAAAGAAATATGTTACGATTAAGACCAGATAAGGAATGTGATGCAAAGTATATAGTAAGCTGGATAAGGGATGAGGTAAGTCTCAGAAAATGGAGTTCAGACCGGTATGGGGCTTATCCGATTACCGAGGCAGATATAAATCATAAATATCTGGACTGCAACGGAGATTGTGAGGAAGAGGACAATTTCTATCCTGTGACCGCTTTTGATGAAAGTGGCGTGGTGGGTCATATGATTATGCGCTTTACGGATGCGGAGAAGAAGGTACTCCGTTTTGGATTTGTCATCGTGGATGATACAAAGCGGGGCTGTGGCTATGGAAAAGAAATGCTGCAGCTGGCTGTAAAGTACGCTTTTGAGATTCTAAGGGCAGAGAAGATAACCCTTGGAGTATTTGAAAATAATCCGTCGGCGCATGGCTGCTATAAAGCGGTGGGTTTTAAGGATATCGAGACGGATAAGCCATGGTATTATCGGGGGCTCGGGGAAGCGTGGAAGGTTATTGAGATGGAGATGAAGTGATTGCATTGGGTACATACAGTATGATAGTATCGTGGTACCCAAAAGGAGAGAGGATTTTAAGAAAAAGAGTACTATTATGTAAACTTGCTGGGTATATACAAGATTTTTTGAATCAGTTACCCAACAAAAGTTCGAAAAGTTGGGTAGAGGAGCACAATAAGTTCCTATATACCCAAAAGGTTTACATAAAGCTTTGAAAATGTAAAAAGAATGGGCAGGGAGTTCGCAAGGAACTGCATATACCCAAATGTTGTTCAGAAAGTGGAGAGGAAGAGGAGTCAAACATGAAATTAGTATTTCCAACAATAGCCTACAAGGAGCAGGCCATAGAGTATATCAACGAATTCAAGGAGCACGGCTCTGAGGTAAACGGCAGTGGAGCGCTGGACGATTATCTGGAAGAATCCACTTACGAGGAGTGGCTTACAAAGGTGCTGGCAGATATGGATATCGCAAACATCGTTAAGCCCAGAGTGCCTGCGCTGACCTACTTCTATGTGCGGGAAGAGGATAATCGCATCGTGGGTATGGTGAATATTCGCCTGGCACTGAATGATTTCCTTCGGACGGAAGGGGGACATATTGGCTACAGCATCCGTCCCACGGAGCGGAGAAAGCACTATGCTACAGAGATGCTGAAGGAGGCTATAGCGGTGTGTAATACGGTAGGTATTAGGGAGGTACTGGTGACCTGCGATAAGGTAAATGTGGCTTCTGCCAAGGTGATTCAAAACGCAGGTGGTGAATTG
>JAFTXD010000168.1 GCA_017461775.1 Lachnospiraceae bacterium | reverse complement strand
GTGTGGTAAACCAAAAAAGAAAAAATAGAGGGATAAACACCAGTAAGATCAAGGAGGATCAAATAAAATGGAAGCTTACAAGCAGGAATTTATTGAATTTATGGTAGACTGTCAGGTACTGAAATTTGGCGAGTTTACATTAAAGAGCGGAAGAAAGTCTCCTTTCTTTATGAATGCAGGAGCATATGTAACAGGAAGCCAGCTGATGGGGCTGGGTGAGTATTATGCGAAGGCAATTCACGATACTTACGGAGATGATTTTGATGTGTTGTTCGGACCTGCTTACAAGGGAATTCCGATTAGTGTAGTTACTGCGATTGCATACAGCAAGCTCTACGGCAAAGAGGTGCGTTATTGCTCTGACCGTAAGGAGGAGAAGGATCATGGTGCAGATAAGGGAAGCTTCCTGGGCAGTAAGCTGAAAGATGGCGACAGAGTTATTATGATTGAGGATGTTACCACCTCCGGTAAGTCTATGGAAGAAACCGTACCTAAGGTAAAGGGCGCAGCCGATGTGGAAATCGTGGGTCTGATGGTATCCTTAAACCGTATGGAAAAGGGGCTTGGCGGCGAGAAGAGTGCGCTGGAGGAGATTAAGGAGAAGTATGGCTTTGATGCAAATGCTATCGTAACCATGGAAGATGTCATCGAGCATCTTTACAATAAGCCTTATAACGGAGAAATTCTCATCGGTGATGAATTAAAGGCTTCTATTGACGCATACTATGAGCAGTATGGATGTAAATAAAGGAGAGTTTGCCGTGGGAGAAAAAGAGTATAAGACCATGAGCGGTGCAGGTGCACTGAATATTGTAATCGGTATTGTATCCTTATGTGTAGGGGTTGCCAGTGGTGTATTATTAATCATCAGTGGTGCAAAATTACTTGCAAGAAAATCACAAATTATGTTTTAAAAAGACAGGCATACTCAGACTGGGTGTGCCTCTTTACATTTAGAAAGGGTAAGAATGGCTGGTAGAAAGAATTATAAATTTACCAATAAAAGGAATACCAAAAGGGGTATTATGGGCACTGTGTTCGGCGTAATCAGTCTGGTGTCTCTGATTGCAGTGGTGTATCTGGCATACGCTGCCGGCGGTGTGGCACCGGTAAACTACGGAATTACCGGCGTGCTGGTGACCATATTTTCTATCATAGGACTGATTTTGGCAGTGTTGTCGCTGAATGACCGGGAGAGTTACAAATTCTTTGGAGGTCTGGGGATTATATTAAACGGTGTAACACTGGCGGGCATTAGTCTGGTACTGTATATTGGAGCAAACCTTTAGGAGGAGATGGATATGGAAGAAATGATGGATATTCTCATGGAGCGTTATGAGCTTGCGATGGAGAGAATGACGGAGATAAAAGAGGAAAGCTTCGCCGATAGGGCATGGGAAGATTTCTTTAAGGATATGGCCAGTTTTTGTCTGATTGTGGATGGCTACGGACGCTTTCTGGATGCGGCCAAGGAAGCGGCACAGCCCCTTTCGGAGTGGCAGAAGTGGAATGAGAGATTATATCAGGATATTTTGCCGGAGAGCTATGAAACAAGCTATGCCAATCCGGCCTATGCCTGCAAAATGCTGGGAGAGGAGTACGGCAGGCTGGCAGCAACTCTTTACGGGGAGATGCGTGCCATGATTATTCCCATGGCGGAGGGACGCCGGGAAGAGGTGGTGATTCGCTTGGAATTGTTCTCGGAGTTTCACGGCGCGTTTACCTGTGAGATGGAGGAGGGCGGAAGGCTTCCTTCCTATGAGCAGCTTCGCCAGATGCTGTACTGGTATGTCAGTGATTATTCCGACATTATTACACGTCAGAAGATTCAGGAAATGGTGGTAGCAGAAGATAATTTTGGTGCAGGTGTTATTGCGGAGTATGATGCGGAGAATCCGGAATATCTCTATCACTATGGAGAGTACGTGTCAGATAACGAGCGGAAAATGGCGGCATTTATGGCTGGACTTTCCCAAGAGAAAATCAATACCATGGCGGATACCTATACCGAGGGCTACCGTATGGGCTTTGTGCTGGGAAACAAGGATTTATCCAAGAAGGAAACGGTGGAAATCCGCTATGCGCTGGGCTTTGAGCGTATGATGAAAAGAGCGGTGGAGAACTTTAGGGCTATGGGCCTGAAACCAGTAGTGCGCAGAACTCCGGTAGGTATTTTGCAGGGGGGCGGTTTACTTAAGCTTGGCGCTATCGGTGCCAACCCCAATAAGCAGTTTGACTATGACCATAAGGATGATATTGCCCTGATTCTGGACAAGGGGCTGGTAAATCGCAAGCTGGAGGTGAACCGCACTTATTTTGAAGAGTTCAAGGAGAAGGCATATCTCTTTGCGGGACCTGCAGTGCAGGAGACCTTCGGAGAGAAAACCTTTGAACCGGTGAATAAGAAGGATGCACCATCATTATCAAAGGACCAGCAGAAGCTAATGGTGGAGTATCGTTCCAGCCTTGGACAGATTCAGAGAGACTACATCATTGAGGAAGAGAGAAGCTTTACCATTATCGCTTTCCCGGTACCCGAGATTGGTAAAGATTTTGAAGGAATCTTCGAGGATACCATCAAAATCAATACGCTGGATTATATGAAATATCGCCAGATTCAGCAGGCACTGATTGATGCCTTAGACCAGGCGGATTATGTGGAGTTAAAGGGAATGAACGGCAATACCACGGACTTAAGGGTAAGTCTCTGGAAATTGCAGAATCCGGAAAAGGAAACCATTTTTGAAAACTGTGTGGCAGATGTAAACATTCCTGTGGGAGAGGTGTTCACCTCGCCGGTTTTAAAGGGGACAAGCGGTGTGCTGAATGTGTCAAAAGTATATTTAAATGAGTTAGAATACAAGGATTTGACCATTACCTTTACCGATGGAATGATTACCGGCTATGATTGTAAGAATTTTGAGGTTGAGGAGGAAAATAAGAAGTTTATTAAGGAAAACCTGCTGTTCCACAGGGAAACCCTTCCTCTTGGCGAGTTTGCCATCGGCACCAATACCACAGCCTATGTAACTGCCAGAAAGTGGGGGATTGAGGATAAGCTGCCCATTCTCATCGCAGAGAAAACGGGACCTCATTTTGCGGTGGGTGACACCTGCTACTCCCATGCGGAGGATGTGAAGGTATACAATCCGGACGGCAAGGAAATCGTGGCAAGGGAAAATGAAATTGTGGCAAAACGTAAGGAGAATCCTGCAGAAAGCTATTTTGACTGCCACACCGATATTACTATTCCTTACGATGAGTTAGGAGAGCTGACCGCAGTTAAGAAGGATGGCACAAGGATACCGATTATCGAAAAGGGAAGATTTGTTTTGGAAGGTGCAGTAGCGCTGAACAGACCTCTGGATGGTGAAGATTTCTAAAAAAGACTTGCAAGGTAGAATTAAGTTTAGTACACTCTAATTAATAATGGATATTGGGGTACTTTGGTTATTAATACACAAAATATAGGAGGAAGTTTACAATGGCACAGGTTGGTATTGTAATGGGCAGTGATTCAGATATGCCTATCATGGCGAAAGCCGCTGAAATTTTAGATGAACTGGGAATTTCTTATGAGATGACGATTATCTCCGCACACAGAGAGCCGGACGTGTTCTTTGAATATGCGACCACAGCAGAAGAAAAGGGATTTAAGGTAATCATTGCAGGTGCAGGTATGGCTGCACACCTTCCGGGTATGTGCGCTGCTATTTTCCCTATGCCGGTCATTGGTATCCCTATGCATACCACATCCTTAGGGGGAAGAGATTCCCTTTATTCCATCGTACAGATGCCCTCCGGTATCCCGGTTGCAACGGTAGCAATTAACGGTGGTGCAAATGCAGGTCTTTTGGCTGCAAAGATTCTGGCAACCTCCGACAGTGAGCTGTTAGGAAAGTTAAAGGCTTACAGCCAGAGCTTAAAGGAGCAGGTACAGGCCAAGGACGCAAAATTACAGGAAATTGGATATAAAGCATATCTTAACAAATAAGAATCGAAAGATAAGGAGAAAGATTATGGATTACAAGACAGCTGGAGTGGATATTGAAGCCGGTTATAAGTCGGTAGAGCTTATGAAAAAGCATGTAAAGGAAACTATGAGACCTGAGGTTTTAGGTGGTCTTGGCGGTTTCTCCGGTGCTTTTTCCTTAAAGGCAATCAAGGATATGGAGGACCCTGTGCTTTTGTCCGGTACGGACGGATGCGGTACCAAGGTAAAGCTTGCATTCATCATGGACAAGCATGATACCATCGGTATCGATGCAGTGGCAATGTGTGTAAACGACGTTGCCTGTGCAGGTGGTGAGCCTTTATTCTTCCTTGATTACATTGCCTGTGGTAAGAATTATCCGGAAAAGATTGCAACCATCGTAAGTGGTGTGGCAGAGGGCTGTAAGCAGGCAGGTGCGGCACTTGTAGGTGGTGAGACTGCAGAGCATCCGGGACTTATGCCTGAGGATGATTACGATTTGGCAGGATTTGCAGTAGGTGTGGTTGACCGTAAGGATTTAATTACCGGTGAAAATATTAAGCCAGGCGATGTTCTTATCGGTATGGCTTCCTCCGGTGTACATAGTAATGGTTTCTCTCTGGTTCGTAAGGTGTTTGAGATGACCAAGGAAAGCCTGGATACTTACTATGATGAATTAGGAAAGACTCTGGGTGAGGCATTAATCGCTCCTACCAGAATTTATGTAAAGGCATTAAAGGCAGTGAAGGAAGCTGGTGTTGCCATTAAGGGCTGCAGCCATATTACCGGTGGTGGCTTCCAGGAAAATATCCCCAGAATGCTTCCGGAAGGTATCAACGCTCATGTACAGCTTGACAGCTATGAGGTACCCGCCATCTTTAAGCTATTACAGAAGACCGGAAATATTGCAGACGAGATGATGTACAATACCTTTAATATGGGTATGGGTATGGTGCTTGCAGTGGACCCGGCAGATGTAGAGGCTACTTTGGCAGCACTGAAGGCAGCTGATGAGACTGCATGGATTGTTGGTAAGTGTGAAGCAGGAGAAAAGGGAGTTACCTTATGCTAAGAGTACTTGTGTTAGTGTCCGGCGGCGGTACCAATCTGCAGGCCATTATCGATGCGAAAAATGAAGGTAAGATTACCGGCGCAGAGCTGGTAGGTGTTATCAGTAATAATAAAACCGTAAAGAGCCTGGAGAGAGCCAGAAATGCAGGGATTCCCGCAGTTTCTGTTTCTCCGAAGGACTTCGAAAACAGAGAATTGTTCAATGAGGCGTTTTTAGAGGAAGTAAACAAGTTTGCTCCGGATTTAATTGTTCTGGCAGGCTTCCTTGTGGCGATTCCACCTAAGATGGTATCCCAGTACAGTAACCGGATTATTAACATTCATCCGTCCCTGATTCCTTCTTTTTGTGGCGTAGGCTACTATGGTCTGAAGGTTCATGAGAAGGCTTTGGAGAGAGGGGTAAAGGTGACTGGTGCCACGGTGCACTTTGTGACCGAAGGAATGGATGAAGGTCCCATCATTGCCCAGAAGGCAGTTATGGTGGAGGATGATGATACCGCAGAAATTCTGCAGCGCCGGGTAATGGAGCGGGCGGAATGGCTGATTTTACCTCAGGCAATTGATGATATAGCTAATGGGCGTATCGCAGTGGAAGGACATAAGGTAGTAAGAAAATAACTGTGGCATAAAGAGGAAGAAACAATGAAAGTATTGATTGTAGGAAGTGGCGGAAGAGAACATGCAATCGCTGCAAGCGTTGCAAAGAGCTCCAAGGTCACCAAGATTTATTGTGCACCGGGCAACGCAGGCATCGGACAGATTGCGGAATGTGTGAATATCGGCGCAATGGAATTTGACAAGCTGGTAGCATTCTCCAAGGAAAATGCTATTGATTTTGTAATTGTAGGTATGGATGATCCGTTGGTTGGCGGTCTTGTGGATGAGCTGGAGGCAGCAGGTATTAAGACCTTTGGACCGAGAAAGAATGCGGCAATTTTAGAGGGAAGTAAGGCTTTTTCCAAGGATTTGATGAAGAAGTACAACATTCCTACCGCTGCGTATGAGAATTTTGATGATGCAGATGCAGCGATTGCTTATCTGGAAAATTGCTCTTATCCTATCGTGTTAAAGGCGGATGGTCTGGCTCTCGGTAAGGGCGTATTAATCTGCAATACCAAGGAAGAGGCAGTGGATGGCGTAAAGGAAATCATGACCGACAAGAAATTCGGCAGTGCCGGAAACCGTATGGTTATCGAGGAGTTCATGACCGGACGTGAGGTGTCCGTGCTTTCCTTCGTGGATGGTAAGACCATTAAAATCATGACTTCTGCCCAGGATCATAAGAGAGCAAAGGACAATGACGAGGGCTTAAATACCGGCGGTATGGGTACCTTCTCACCAAGTCCGTTCTACACCGCGGAGGTGGATGAATTCTGTAAGAAGTATATTTATCAGGCTACTGTGGATGCCATGGCAGCAGAGGGCAGAGAATTTAAGGGAATTATCTTCTTTGGATTAATGCTTACACCAAATGGCCCCAGAGTGCTGGAGTACAATGCCAGATTCGGTGACCCGGAGACGCAGGTGGTTCTTCCTCGTATGAAGAATGATATTATCGAGGTTATGGAAGCTTGTGTGGAGGGGACTCTGGACAAGATTGATTTACAGTTTGAAGACAACGCTGCAGTATGTGTGGTACTGGCAAGTGATGGCTATCCGGTAAGCTATGAGAAGGGCTTTGTGATTGAAGGTCTGGATGCATTTACAGACAAGGATGGTTATTACTGCTTCCACGCAGGAACCAAGCTTACGGAAAAGGGCATCGTAACAAATGGTGGCCGCGTGCTTGGTATCACTGCTAAGGGTGCAGATTTAAAGCAGGCCAGAGCGAATGCATATAAGGCAACGGAGTGGGTACATTTTGAGAATAAGTATATGCGTCATGATATTGGTAAGGCGATTGATGAGGCATAACTAAAGGAGTGGTGAGTATATGAGAAAAGCGTATGATTGGGGAAAAATCAAATTAGCAATGCTGACCATAGTGGCAGCAGCATTTATGTTTTTTACAGTATCCTTGGAGTGTTATGCAGCAGAAGGAACTGTTACCGCAGCATCCGCGAAGATACGTGCGAGTGCAAGCACTTCCAGTGATCATGTGAGTAGTGCAAAAAAGGGAGAGAAGTTTACCATCACCGGGCAGGAAAATGGTGCGGATGGTAAAGTTTGGTACAAGATAACCTATAATGGCGATAAGGTTGGTTACATCCGTTCAGATTTGATGAGCGTTTCCGGCGATGTTCCGGAAGAGCAGCCTGCAAGCTACAATCCTACTGTAGAGGTTACAGATTTGTCACCGGTATCTGCTAAGGTAACCGGTTCTTCCGTAAGAGTGAGACCGGATGCGGCAGCCAGCGGCGGTGTTGTGACCTCCGTAGTGAGGGATACGGTACTTACCATTGATGGTATGGCTACAGGAAGTGACGGAAAGACCTGGTATCGTGTGAATTGTACCGTTTCCGGTGAGTCGGTTCTTGGTTTTGTTCGCGAGGATTTCGTATCTGTACAGGGAGAACTGACTCCTCCTTCCCAGACAGTGGTTCCTGAGACCCCGGTGGTACCGGAGACACCTCAGGATACTACCCCGGCGGTACCGGAGGATACACAGGAACCAAAGGCTTATGAGACTGTGTACGAGAATGATAAGTGGTATCTTCTGAACAACAGTAAGAACGAGAAATATATTATTGATGATGTGTTCTCCGCGGTAGAGCGCAACAGAGAGCTTGCAACAAAGTATGAAAAGACAGCAAGCACTCAGAAGGTGTTCTTATGGATTCTTTCCATTCTTTTACTGCTTTGTGTTGCGGCAGTAGGTTTGCTGGTATGGAAGCTGAAGGATATGATGGATGACGCATATTTCAAACAGGTGGAGAGGAAGACTCTTCGCGATAGAGAGAATGCACCCAAGAAGGTAATGCATACCATCGGTGATGAACGTAAGCCGGGAAGTGCCCAGCAGCAGAAGAAGCCGGGACAGCCTTCCAAGGCACCTCAGGGCCAGAAAACCGCCCAGCGTCCGGCCGGAGAAGGTGTAAGAAAGCCAGCAGGTCAGGCGCGTCCTACCGGTGACGCACCTCGTAAACCGGTAAAACGTCCGGAAGGAGAAAGACCGGCAAATAAGCCTGAGCAGCGTCCACAGGGCGAAGCAGTAAAAAAGCCTGTAACTGGCAATCCTGCTCCCGGACAGAAACCTCAGGCACCGAAAGCACCTCAGAGTCAGCCACAGCAGGCAAATGCTAAGCCCCAGGGCTTCCAGTCCAAGAATTTCATGGCAGATGAGGACGAGTTTGAATTTGAGTTTTTGAACTGGGATGGTGTTGAGGACGAATAAGTTTGTGAAAAAAATGTGAATAATGTAAAATCATATTGACTTTTGGCGGATTATCGTGTATAAATAAATAGATGTGTCCGTCCTAGACACACATATGTATTTGAATAGAACAAGTGCAGTGGGCAAAGAAGCCGGCTGCACTGTTTTTGTTTGCAAAGAAATATTTTAGTGTGATAACGTGGTAGAGTTTTATAGGACAAAAGGGTGATATGAAAAAGGGTTTTTTAAAGGATTATGTGCTGGATCCGGATAAGCCGGGTGGTTATCGGTACATCGGTTCCTATTATTCTTGTACAGTTTCGGATAAAAACAGGAGAAAACATGGAATACTACAGATGATGGGAAGTGCATTGGAGATGCTGTTTGTACTTTTGGCAGTGTCCATCCGGTGTCTGGGAAATTTTAAAATCAGCGTAGTGATTCCTATGGAGTGCATGTTGATATGCATTGTGTTGTACATGACCGGCTCCTATGCTTATATGAAAAGTTCCCGCAGGATGGAGAAGGGGACTTATGAAAAGGCCTTTTTACGAACGGTACAGTCCGTAGCAGTGGGACTGGTGCTGAACGTATTTTCCCTGATTGCACAGATTGTAGTAATCATAAGAAATGCAGATGTCCTGGAGTGATATGGGGATTATCTTCTTCTTGGGATGCTTGTACTTTTGGCAGTATGCAATTTTGCCGCATTAAAATATCATAGAGGTCTGTATAAGCAGGCCGGACTACTCACGGTAGAAGCGGGACAGGGGGATGAGCCCCATGAACCCTCTCTATAAATTTTAGTCACTTAAGACTTTTCTCAAATAAGGAGGATTTTTATGAGAAAGAAACTACTTTCTGTTCTCTTGGTTGCTGCTATGTCAGTTAGCTTACTGGCTGGTTGTGGCGCAAAAGAGAGCAACGACACACCACTTGTAGTTGGATATGCTCCATTTTCCAGCAAGTTCTCTCCATTCTTTTCAGAGACTGCTTACGATCAGGACGCTATGGCTATGACCCAGGTTGCATTACTTGGTAACGATCGTCAGGGTGCTATGATTTACAATGGTATCGAGGGCGAGAAGCACAGCTACAATGGAACCGAGTACACCTATTATGGTATCTCTGATTGTACAGTAACCGAGAATGCAGACGGTACTGTATACTATGATTTTAAGTTACGCGATGACGTGAAGTTCTCTGATGGCGAGACCTTAGATGCAGATGATGTAATCTTTAACTTCTACGTACTTGCAGACCCTACCTATGACGGAAGCTCTTCTTTCTATGCACAGCCTGTACAGGGTATGGAAGAGTATCGTTCCGGTATGGACACTTTATTTAACTTATTAGTAGCTGCTGGTGAAGGCAACACCGATTACACCTACTGGGATGAAGCTACTCAGACCGCATTCTGGGCTGATTTAAAGCAGGCAGGTGCTAAGTTTGCACAGGAAATCGTTGATTACTGTATCGCAGCTGGTTATGGTGACAGCGTTGCAACCGCAGCAGCAGCTTGGGCATTTGACGGACTTGCAGCAGATGCAACCGCAGATGATTTCTTCGCTATGATGTGTGAAGCTTACGGCTGGGATTTAGCTACTCTTTCCAGCACTGAGTCAGCAGGCTCTTCTTTATTTGATTTAATGGAAGGCTACGATAACTATACCAAGGGTATTCAGACCGGCGAATCTGCAGCAAGCATTACCGGTATCCAGAAGATTGACGATCAGAATGTTCGTATCGTTATGACCGAGGTTGATGCAACTTCTATTTATCAGTTAGCTATCACTGTAGCTCCTATGCACTACTATGGTGATGAGAAGCTTTATGATTATGATAACAATTCCTTCGGTTTTACCAAGGGTGATTTAAGTACTGTTCGTTCTAAGACTACCCAGCCTATGGGTGCAGGTCCTTACAAGTTCATCAAGTTTGAGAACGGTGTAATTAACTACGAAGCAAACAAGAACTATTACTTAGGCGAGCCTAAGACCAAGTACATCAACTTCCTTGAGACCCAGGAAGCTGATAAGCTTAATGGTGTTATTACCGGTACTGTAGATATTACCGATCCTTCTTACAACAAGGATGCTGTAGCAGCTATCCAGAAGGCAAACGGTGGCGAGACCAACGGCAACGTAATCACTGTTTCTACCGTAGATAACTTAGGTTATGGTTACATCGGTATGTGTGCAGAGGTTATGAAGGTTGGCGATGACAAGGCTTCTGATGCTTCTAAGAACCTTCGTAAGGCATTCGGTACCATCTTCTCCGTATATCGTGATGTAGCTATCGATTCTTACTACGGTGAGTTAGCATCTGTTATTAACTATCCTATTTCTAACACTTCATGGGCAGCACCTCAGTCTACCGATGATGGTTATGAAATTGCATTCTCTAAGGATGTAAACGGAAATCCTATTTATACTTCTTCTATGACTGCAGATGAGAAGTATGAAGCTGCTAAGCAGGCTGCACTTGGCTTCTTCGAGGCTGCTGGTTATACCGTAGAAAACGGCAAGTTAACCGCTGCTCCGGAAGGCGCTGCTCTTGAATATGAATTATTAATTCCTGGTGATGGTGCCGGTGACCATCCATCCTTCATGATTTGTACTCTTGCTTCTGAAGCATTAGCAGAAATCGGAATGAACTTAATCGTTACTGACCTTACCAACTCTTCAGACCTTTGGACTGCACTTTCTGCACAGACCTGTGCTATCTGGTGTGCAGCTTGGGGTGCAACCATCGACCCTGATATGTTCCAGATTTATCATCCAGAAGGTGGTTCTAACTATCAGTACGCAATCAATGATGATGAGTTATCTCAGTTAATCATGGATGCACGTGCAACCACTGACCAGACCTATAGAAAGGCTATGTACAAGGCTTGTCTGGATATCATCATTGACTGGGCTGTAGAAATTCCTGTATATCAGAGACAGAACGCTATTATCTTCTCTACTGAGAGAGTAAATATGTCAACTGTTACTCCTGATATCACTACTTTCTATGGTTGGATGAGTGAAGTTCAGAACATCGAATTAAACTAATTAAGTGTGTTTTAGGTAGCAATACTGGTACCCAGGTTGCCCTACGCGGTATAAGCGTAGGGCAATCTACTGCGTACCTGGCAACGGCTTCAAATTTGTTGTGCAAAATGTCGGAAATTATGGTACAATGAATTATTAGGTTTAGCTGTGGAACCGCTGCTTGATACGCAGTACGCACAATAATAATTTTTGGAGGGAATAAACGTGAAGGATAATCAGTTATTGAAGTATATCTTGAAAAGAATCGGTATTTCCATCGTCATTCTTTTCTTTGTAGCTTTAATCATTTACACTTTGATGCGTTGTCTGCCTACATCTTACATCGAGGCAGTAGCATTACAGAAATCTCAGCAGCCCAATAGTAAGAGCTTCGAGGAATGGATGGAGCAGTTAACAAAGATGTACAACATGGACAAGGGTATCGTTGAGGGCTATTTTGCATGGCTTGGCAATGTATTCCGTGGCGAGTTTGGTGACAGCTGGAAGTGGACCATGCCTGTTACAGAGAAGTTTAACAATGTTGTATGGGTTTCTTTTGTTATGGGTGCTATCGCACTGTTCTTCGAGGTAATTATTGCAATTCCTCTTGGTGTTATCGCTGCAACCAAGCAGTACAGCAAGGCAGATTACACTATTTCCATCGTGGCTTTGGCAGGTATTTCTTTACCTACCTTCTTCTTTGCTTCTCTTATGAAGTTAGTATTTGCAGTAAAACTGGGCTGGTTTGATTTATATGGTCTGGTCGGACGTGATTATGAGTATTTAAGTCCTTTTGGACAGTTTATGGATAAGGCAAACCATCTGGTGCTTCCCATCGTCGTACTTGTAGTAATCAGCATGGGTTCCCTCATGCGTCATACCCGTACCAATATGCTGGAAGTATTGAATGCAGATTATATCAGAACTGCTCGTGCTAAGGGACTTAGCGAGAAGTCTGTTATTTATAAGCATGCATTCCGTAATACCTTGATTCCGCTGGTAACCATTCTTGGAGGTTCCCTGCCCGGACTTTTCTCCGGTGCGTTGATTACGGAGACTTTATTCAGTATTCCGGGTATCGGATACACCTCATACCATTCCATGGTATCCGGTGATATTCCGTTCTCTATGTTTTATTTGGTATTTATGGCAGCAATGACCTTACTTGGAAACCTGATTACCGATATTCTTTATGCGGTAGTTGACCCCAGAGTAAGAGTATCTTAAGAAGGAGGAGTACAATGAGCGAAGAATTAAAGAACGTAACTGAAAATGAAAACTCCTCTACAGAGCAGTATTCTTTAAATGATGACCGTCGTGTAAAGGTGCTTTCTCCCGGAGCGATGGTAGCTAAGAGATTTTTCCGTAACCGTCTTGCGGTAACGGGTCTGGCAATTTTGATTTTTATGTTTATTTTCTCCTTTATCGGAGGTATGATTTCTCCTTACGATGAGGACCAGGTATTTTATCGTACCGATATGCAGTATAAGGAGTATGCAGCAGTTTCCAGAAATGATGAGTATGTGTTTGCAAGTGCCGGTACAGAGGTTGCCTTTGACAGCATTATCCAGGCGCAGACCGTCCTTGCTCTTACCAAGAATGCGGATTCCTTTACTTGGAAGGACGTAGAGTATGGTGTGACCAAGGAAGGCGAGGATTTCTACAGCATTTCTCAGGGCGGAAAGATTATCGGTATCGCTTTTAAGGATATCGTTTCATCTACTGTGGAAGGCATGGAGCTTAGCTTTGACCAGAGATTTGAGATTTTAAAGGCTCATTCCAACGGAATTTCTTCCTTTACCTTTGATGGTGTGGATTACACAGTATCTGAGGATGGAAGCGTGGCTACCGCAGAAGGTGAGATTGCTTATGTAAGCAACTATGTAGTGCAGTCCATTCATGCAGATGTATTTATTACCCGTGAGTTTAGAGAGCAGATTGTGGCTGCCATCGAGGCTGGGGATGAGATGTTCCCTTATAAGAATCAGGCAGGAGAGGACTGTGAATACAGAATCTCCTATGATGTATCCAAGAATATGTATTCCATTCAGGAGGAGAAGGGCGTAACCGTATTCGATACCTATTCTTATCCTTCTAAGGAGCACTGGCTTGGTACCGATAAAAATGGTATGGACATGCTTACCCGTATTATGTACGGTGGTCGTGTATCCCTTATTATCGGTTTCATCGTTGTGGTTATTTCCACCGTTTTAGGTGTTATTTTAGGTGGTATGTCCGGTTTCTTCGGAGGCTGGGTAGATATGCTTATCATGCGTATTGTAGATATTTTCTACTGTATTCCTTCCATGCCGATTATCATTATTCTTGGTGCGGTAATGGATGGTATTCTTGTGGACCCTACTCTGCGTATGTTCTACCTGATTTTAATTTTAGGTTTCCTTGGCTGGCCGGGTATTGCACTTCTTGTACGTGGTCAGATTCTTTCTCTTCGTGAGCAGG
>JAFTXD010000167.1 GCA_017461775.1 Lachnospiraceae bacterium | reverse complement strand
TGGTGTAAGAGACAAAGACAACCGTGCCGGTAATACCACCAGCCTCTGCCAGCGTACCGGACTCCGTCTCTACCACGCCGGCGATAATATGGGGTACACCGCCGATATATACCGTCATTCCGGCGATATCATTGCTTCCAAACAGCTTCCAGGCTGCATTTCTGTCCAGAACAATATAGTCCTGATTGATATCATTTCCCGAAAAATAAGAACCACCAAGGAGCTGCAATGGGTGAAACAGAAAGAAATCTCCCCCGATTCCAAAGGCATCCGATGTAATATTGGCTCCGCTTTCTGTAGTAATGGTAATCTTACCGGTGGCACTATAAGCATCCGCCCAAAGTCTGGCCTCGGGATTCATACTGTCCGAATAAATAGATGCCTCCACCAGGGCACTGTCCAGACCATGCCGGAAGGAATCCAGCTGATCCGGTGTCATACCACTGTCCAGGGAGAAAAAGCAGCTGATCTGGGCCGCATCCTTCTCCTTACTCCAACGCTCTGCCGCCTCCTGAGGAAGCAGACCGTTACGCAATGCTCCGATGATGATCCCAAGAACCAACCCGATTACCAGAAAAAGGAGTACGCTGCCTGCAAAAAGCAATTTTTTCAGAGAGAAAGTATCATTTCTCTTCATATAGGATTCTCCTTTAATTATCTGCTAATCTCACCATCTGTCCGGCTTCCACCGGTGCAGTGGCTGTGGTAATGACATAGGACCATGCATAAAGGTCACCGCTGATTGCGGACTTGGTGTCATCACTTGCTATTACCTGTACGTCCACTCTGGTCGCGATATAACGGTTGCCCAGAGGTGAAGGCTTTGTCTCCACCAGAAGAACAAACTTACCGTTATTATCCTCGCGGATAGCACTGTTAGGTACAATCATGTCATAATTGGCACTCTTCTCTCCTACAGAAACGCTGATGTTCTGTCCCGGAGTAATATAATCTCCCTTTACGTCCAAAGTAACAATCTTACCCTGTCCAGGGTTCTTTAAATCGTTCTTGATACCGGTTACGGTAAGCACCATATTGTCGTATCTCCAGCTGTTTACCACCTCTGCTGCGTCGCCGACCTTAATCTTGTTTGCCTGCTCGTTGGTTACGGAGAATTCCATGGTATAGCCCTTGCCCTCACGCTGCATGGTTACAATGGTATAGCCCTTGCCTTCGCCCGGAGAATCGATGGTATCGGTTCCTGCGGAAATAGGCACGGATACGATGGTTCCGCTAAAGGGTGCCACCACCTCGGTATCCACGGTCACGTGCTGCAGCTCCTCGTAGTTTGCGAGAAGCTCCTGATAATGCGCTTGTGCCTTGGTAATATTATCACTCAAGGTCTCTAACTCTCTGGCATCCTTGATATTGGTCAGTAAATCACTGTAATCGGACTGCAAATCCGCCAGCTCCTTCTCTTTTTCTGCTTTCGCATTCTGAAGTTTTAAAATTGTCCCATCCTGGGCATTTTCCTGATTTGCCAGATTCTTATTGCAGGTCTCATAGAAACTGATTTTATCATCTACCTGCTTCTGCAATACAGCCTTCTTGGCATTCATATCCGTGGTTGCGCTATCCAAAACCTTATCTGCATTAATTTTTTTCAGCTCTGCCTCATTTAATAATACGGTATAGGCATCACTGTCACTTACGGAATTCATTCCATTATAGTATTCGATCATTGCCTTGTAATAGTCAATGTCCTCCTGCAGTCTTGCCACTTCTGCAGCAGCCACATCATATACAGCCACTGCGTCGGTATAAGCCTTGCGCTGCTCTGCAGTACCTACCGTATTAATGGATATATTGTTCAGGTCATTGTTATTCATCTGAATCTGAGTAGCAATAGCATTCTTCCAGTTGGTTGCTTCTGCAACGCTCTTATCCGCATCTGCCACTTCCGCTTCCTTATTGGTAATCTGCTTTTTCAGATTCACGATTCTCTTCATATATGTAGCGGAGGACTCTGCATCACCTGCATTATTCATGATTTTCACGTCCACATTTCCGCTGAGCAGATAGCTTTCAAAGGCTGCATTTGCCACGTCCACAGCTTCCTTCGCTGCTTCTACCTCCTGCTCCTTTGCCTCCATATCGGTGCTCTGCTTCTCGGAAAGAAGTGCCAGTACATCTCCCTCCTGCACCATATCGCCGGGACGTACATTCACAGCCTCTACCTTACGCTGCTGCTGAATGGTCACATAGTACGGGGCACCGCTTTCAATGGTACCGGTGCCACGGATTTTCGCGGTAATGGAGCCGGACTCCACATACTGCACTGCCACCTCCGGCAGTGAATAATTCATAATTGTCTGGGAGAAGAATGTTAAAAGCAGCATTATTGTAAGGAAAATAATTGCCACATTCTTTATCCATTCTCTCTTGTTTTTTCCCTCATTCATTAGCCCTTAATGCCTCCTTGATATGTAATACCGTCTACCAGATATTCTTCCCCGTAAAGGAATACCAGCAGGGTGGGTACCATGTAAATGGTTGCCACCGCAAATGCCAGGCCGATTTCTCCGGCATTAATTTTACTTAAAAATACAGACAGGGGATGCATCTCCTCATCTGAAAGCAGTATGAGTGGCTGCTCCACCATGTTCCAGTAATCAATAAATACCAAAATCGCTGCGGATGCCATAGCGCCCTTACACAGGGGCACACAGATTTTGGTGAAAATCTGCCACTCTCCCGCACCGTCAATCTCTGCGGCCTCAATCACCGACGCAGGAATACGCCGCATGAATTTGGTCAAAAGGAATACCGCAAAGGGTGAAAAGATGGCCGGCAGCCATATGGACCAGTAGGTGTCCAGAATGTGCAGCCAGTTTGCCACCATATAGTTGGGAACCAGGGTAACCTGATAAGGCATCAGCATCAGTATGATGTAGAGGAAGAAAATAATCTCACGAAATCTTCCCCGATATCTGGCAAAGCCATAGGATGCCAGCGTCGCCACAAAGAGCTGGAACACCACGATGGGTCCCACTAAAATCACAGAATTCCAGAACTTTAACAAATACTCCGGACTCTTTAACAGTACGGTGATATACTGACTAAAGGATACCATATCCGGTATAAATTTCAAATTGACTTTTTCCGAAATAAAAACCTTACCGCCGGTGGAGCTGGTAGCAAATACGGAACCGTAATTTGCCGAAATCTCCGTAGCCGACATAAAGGAATTGCTTATGGTAAGGATAATGGGCATCAGAAACAGTATGGCGAAAAACGCTGCAATAATGGTAGCGATACCGATTCTGACCTTCGCCCAGAAATTTTTCTTTTTGCGGATGCTTGCCGCAGTTTTTGCTCTCTTCATCAGCCTTCCACATCCCTTCCGAAATAATTTTCCACAAGGAATAAAACGCCGATAATCACCACCATTGCAAGGCTCATCAAAATGGCCGCACTGGACAGCTTCTGATAATCCAGATTCTTAAACGTATTATTCATAAAGTGCTGTAACATGTAAATCGTATCGTATGGATAATCCGTGGTCAAAAGATATATTTCTCTGAAAACCTTAAAGGAATTAATTAACGACATAATCGTTACAAACAAAATCGTGGAGGACAAATATCTTATTTTTATGTAAAAGAAGGTCTGAAGCGGCGTAGCGCTCTCCAGCCTTGCTACCTCTAAAATATCCTTGGGGATACTTGCTAAGGCCGCCATAAATAAAATCATGTTGTAGCCTAAGTTTTTCCACAAAAATAAGATAACGATTACCACATGGGAATACTCACTCTTCAGCCAGTCGATTCTGCTTCCGCCAAAGGCAAGCAGTACATCATTCACTGCACCATTATAATGGAACAGTACCTGCCAGATTAGCACGATGGATGCTACCGGTACCATCATGGGACTTAAAAAGAAGGTTCGAAACTGACTCTTAAAAGGAATCTTCGATTCCAGTACAATAGCCAGAAGCAGGGATAATATCACTGCCAGCGGCACGGCGATTGCCGAAAACCGGAAGGTGTTAGAGATAGCCCTTTTAAAGGCTCCGTTCCCAAGTACATATTTAAAGTTATCCAGAAATACAAACTGCTGACTAATAGGGTTATCCACTACCGAGTAGAAAACCACCACCATAAAGGGTAATACAAAGAAAAGCAAAACGCCAAGAAAGCTAGGGGCTAAAAACAGCCCCGAGCTTCTCTTTGCGCGCTTTATTCTTTTGCTTTTTACTTTACGCTCTTTTCCCAATGTCTTTGTCTTCATTAGATAAGACACTCCTTATATTACATATTCTCATCCACATAAATCTGCGCTCTGCTCTGAATGATGTCTGCAACCTCCTTGGCACTCTTTGCGCCCTGGAAGTAAGGCTCCACATCCTCCATGATAATTTTGGACAGGCCCTGGTCCATCATACTGGTAAGCTCACCTCTTTCCAGAAGTGCTCTCACTGCATCGCGCTGCTCCTTGGTGGCTGCATAGATATCTGCCTGCCAGTTATCATAGCCCCAGCTGGTTTTGGGATTTTCCATCTTGTTTCCAGCCTCATCCAGCATGATTTCCCCGTTTTCATCGTAGATGTAATCCGGTGTGGATGCTGCGGTAAACATCTCTTCCAGCATATCCTTACGGGCAGGGAAGCCATTATGTCTCCACTCATCATACTCCTCGTACTGCAGCATGCTCTCTAAGAAGGCCCACGCACCATCCTTGTTATCACACTTGGTAGTCATGGCGTAGGTATTATAGCTGCTCAGCTTGATACCGCCCTCACCACTGGTGGTGGGATAACCCATTACCTTGATTTCCTCCGGGAACATCAGACTGTACATCTGATACTCCTGCATACTGTAAAAACCGGTGTCAGCCAAAAGAATCTGACCGCTCTGAATCATATCCGGGAAGCTTTCATCCTCATTATATTCAAATTCTAAATCAAAACGATTGCAGAATTCCAATACCTTGATAAACTCTTCACTGTTGAAATTACATTTACCGGTGCTGTAATCCACAAAATCCCCGGTAGAGTAGTTTAAGAACACACTGAGCATACTTGCTTTGGTAGCATAGTTAAATACTCTCGCCTCCGGATATTTCTCTGTAAAGGCGATAAACTCGTCAATGGTCCAGCCATCCATATCTCCCAGCTGGGAAGCTCTTCCCACGATACCGCCTAAGTTCACATATCTGGGTATGGTGGTAAGTACACCGTCCACCGTACTTGATGCAATAATATTATCCAGGAAATCCTCCTTGGAAACCGTGGTACTCTTTTCAAGATATGGTGTTAAATCCTCAATCAGACCCTTTGCCACCAGATTTTCCGTACTATAGTAGGCTAAATCGATGATATCCGGGCAATTGGAACTGGTCATATCCGCATTCATTAATTTCAGGGCATCCTCATAGGTGGTCTCCGTCCATTCTACGGTATCCGGAATATACACCTTTACCGTCACCTGATACTTGTCACTTGCCTTATTGAATTTTACTGCTGCAGACTGTAAGTCATAATTAGAGTAAAGAGTACCTACCACAATCTCTTCCTTGGCAGTTACTTCGCTTGCGGCCTTCTTCTCTAAAATCACCAGCTCATAGGCGGTCTCTTCACTGCTATGGTCACTGGTAAACACATAAAGCTTACCGTCCTCACCGGCAGTCACAGACTGTATATTGTTACCATTGATATTACAGCTAAGCCAGTCAACAATCTCTTTTACTTCACCGGTGGTAGTATTAAACTCATATAAGCATGAGCTACCTGCTACCAGAATTCCTGCCTCAATACCCGGATTATAGTTTCCACTACCATTACTATCCGGGCAACCGGAAATCTTATTTCCAAGAGCCTTGGTGTCTGCGTTAATCTCCACCAGCTCTACGCCATTGTAATCCATGGCATACATAGAAACATAAATCTTGCCATCCTTATCCTTACCCATACCGCGAATCCACTCCGCCTGGGTATCGATAGTACATAATGGGTTACCGCTTTCATCCAGCACAAATACCAGATTATTGGAGGATAAATAAATGCGACCGTTTGCATCCACCAGCATGTTCTGCACATAGCTGTTCATCTCGTCCTTCATCAGCATTTCGCTGATATCTGCCGCAAATACCTGCTTACCGTCCTTATCATACTTATGTACAGCGTAGCAGGGTTCCACATTTTCGTAAGTAGCCGGATTCTCCGGGTCATACATAGGATATTCGTAAGCAATCAGATAAATGCTTCCATCCTCACTGATGCAGAAGCTGTTCACACTTACCTCGTTTCCCTCTCTGCCGGCTACAATCTGAATGGGTAATTCTGCAAAATCACTGCCATTCGTCAGGTTCTTCTTCACAAATTTGGTTTCTGAGGTGTAATTCACCTCATCATAAACACTGTAAGAAGTATACAGAGAATCACCAACTACTATCACATCGCTGAGCCAGCTGGCTTCCTCGATGTCAATCTCCGTAAAGGTGGGCACATACACATACCCGGATGCATTATTCTCTGCCTCCTGGGACTTACCACATGCTACCATGGATAACATCATAGCCAGTATAAGACATGCATGCATCATTTTTGTAAACAATTTACATTTTTTCACTTTTTTCTCCCCTTTTCACCTTAATACTTTACTAAGCTAATATATTGGCCTAATGAAATGATATCACTACTCCCCCCAAAATACACCTTAAGAATTCTTTAAAACCGCTTAAGAATTCTTAAGATACACATTACAAATTAAGCTTCCTGCTCAGTTAAAGGATTTCCGGCAATTTTAAAAGCCACCGCAGTTACTGCAAGACACACCAGTGCACAGATACCAAATGCCAAAGTAGACTGGGGCATCACACCATAAACAGGTCCCCATAGGAAGGTGGAGCTTGCATTAATCACGAAGTGACCAATCATGGCAGGCACCAGACTCTTATAACGCTTGGTAAGATAGCCAAGTCCCAGTCCCAATAAAAATGCATAGCTGCCCTGCAGAAGATTTAAATGGAAGATGCCAAATCCCAGTGCCTGAATGATGTTGGCAATCCAGAAGGCTTTCTTCTCCCCCAATCCTTCTGCAAACCTTTCCCCATAGTACATACATGCACCACGATATACCAGCTCTTCTCCAATCGGGGCCAGACACACTGCCGCAAGGATGGTCACCACATTCTCTCCCATTCCAGCTGTCTCCATCAGCTCCATATAGCTCTCCACCACAGACGCGGGGATGACATACACCGCTACCTCCATACCGAAATTAATGGTAAAGCCCATTCCCAATGCAATCACTACCATTAAGAACAGGTTCTTCGGCGCAAGCACCTTTGCAATGGGCATCTTCTGCACTTTCTTACGAATTCCCAAACCATACCAGAGTCCGAAGGTGAGTATGATAAACAGATGGGTTATCAGTATCACCCAGCCTGCTGAATCAGCGGCGGCTTCCAAGGCCATCTGTTCAACCACTTCCGGTGACGTAATCCCCTGCATGGCCGCCTGAACACCAAGCATAATTCCTACTACCACATATGCAATGACTCCCCCTACCAGCTGCACCAGGAGTGACACCACAAATACTAACAGACACATCAGCAGACCTGAAAATTTAAGTTTCTTATCTTTCATTTGTTTCTCCCCTTTTTCAGTTTAACTTGTTACAGTCTCATAATAGCATAGCACTAAAGAAAAATATAGGGTCAATTTACCGAAAACAAAAGGAGTAACGTGCTAATTTTTGCACGTTACTCCAATAAATTACTAAATAGTTAATCCACAGACTTTAAGGACTCCGTCATGCTGATATCCTCCAGCTTCTTATTCATCATTTTATTGACACAGAAGGCAAATACAAAGGTCAGCACCACCGCATAGAGATAGCTGTCCGGATTGATTTTCACGTCGAAGGAAACCATATCCACCTTGATACAACTCATAACGAAAGCATGGAGAATCTTGCCCAGGAAAAGTCCTGCAAAGGCTCCCACCGCCGTCAGTATCAAGTTCTCCCTAAATACATAGCTGGCAGTTTCGTTCCTGTAAAAGCCAAGTACCTTAATGGTTGCAATCTCACGGACACGCTCGGTAATATTGATATTGGTCAGGTTATAAAGCACGATAAAGGCCAGCGCTGCCGCACAGCCAATAACCAGAAGCACAATATAATCCAGACTGCCCATCATACTGCTAAAACGGGCCTTGGTGTCCTCGCTGATGTTCACGCTGGTTACCTCATCCAAATCCATAATCTCTGTAGAAAGCTCATGAGCACTGCTTAAATACTCCTCCTTCAGCTTCATATAGGAGGTATTGTAGTCGATATTCTCTCCCAGCTCTGCTTCGTAGGTCTCTGCTGTCATATAGGCATAATCAAACACGAAGTTTCGGTTAATAGACGCTATTTTCACCGACATACGATTCCGGTCATCATCCACCAGCTCCACGGTATCTCCTACTTCCACGCCCAGCTTTTCCGCCATATTGTGGGTAAGCATCAGCTCTCCGTCTCCCGGGAATTTAAGTGGCTCCTTATCCAGATTATGCAGATTATAATACTTTGCCATTTCCTCCGGATTTTCCGGTATTACCAGGGTAAGGGAATCACTCTTTTCCCCAAACTCAACCGTAAAAGAACTCTCCGAGAAGGACATGTAGCTGTCCACCTTCCCTTCGATAATGGAGGAATACTCCGCAAGCAGCTCTCCCTCCAGCTTCTCTGAGAAGGAAACGGTCATATCATAGGTCTGAATCTGCTCGTACTGATCCGTAACCACATCCGCTACGGAATCCTCCATGCCCAGACCTGCCACCAGCAGTGCAGTACAACCACTGATACCGATGACCATCATGAAAAATCTTCTCTTGTAACGGAATACATTTCGGATGGATACCTTCTGTAAAAAGCCCAGTCGCTTCCAGATAAATGGAAGTTTCTCCAGGAAAATGCGCTTGCCCGCCTTGGGCGTCTTGGGTCTCATCAGCTGCGCAGCCACTTCCTTCAGCTCACTCCTACAGCATACATAAGTGGTTCCCGCAGAACAAAGAAGGGACACTACCAAGGAGAAAATCAGCATATCCGCCATAAATACATCCTTAAAGGGAATCTGTATATACATCATCTGATATGCAATCCAAATGATTCTGGGAATCCCCAGACATCCGATGACAAAACCTGCCACACATCCAATCAGTGCACTACTTCCGGAATAAAACAGGTATTTGGCCATGATTACACCGTCACTATATCCCAGTGCCTTAAAGGTACCAATCTGGGTACGCTGCTCCTCCACCATACGGTTCATAGTAGTCATACACACAAGGGCAGCTACCAAAAAGAAGAATACCGGGAATACATCCGCTACCTTCTCCACAATATCACTATCGCTTTCGAAGCACACATAGCCCACATTGGTTCTTCTGTCCAGAATGTAGCCCTCGGGCTCCTTCATGGTGCGAAGAGTTTCCTCCGCATCGGCAATTTTCTGCTCCGCATCGGCAATTTCCTCTTCAAATTCCTTTACACCATCCTCGTATTCCTGAAGGCCGTCTTCATATTCCGCCTTACCCTCTTCCAGCTCCTTCTGGCCATCTAACAGCTCTGCTTCGCCATCGGCAATTTCCTTTTCCGCATCGGCAAGCTCTGCCTTGGCCTCCTCCAGCTGCTTCTTACCATCAATCAGCTTCTTCTCGCCGTCAATTAACTGGGCTTCACCATCCAGAATATCCTCGTAGGCATCCATCAGCTGCGCATAAGCATCGTCCAACTCTTTTCTGGCATCCGCCATCTGCTGCTTGGCACTGTTTAAGGCTGCTTCACCGCTTTGGAGCTGGGCCTTACCGGCCTCTAACTGCCCCAGCTGCTGACCCATCTCACTGTCTGCAATGCTGCCTTCGATTTCTTCTCTATCCTCCTCCGGCATCAGCTGGGAAAGAATTTCAAACACGCCTCCCACCTGATTCATGAGGATATCCACCTCCAGAAGCTGGAGCTTTCCTGAAATCAGCAGAGCCTCCTGGGACTTTACCATAATATCCGCCATATCCAGCTCTTCATAGCCGGCCATGACCAGAGCATAGTTTTCCTCCCACTCTGCCTTTCCTTCTTTCAGCTCCTTCTTTTTTTCCTCCAGAAGCTTCTCATTACCTATAATTTCCTGTTCCGCATCCTCCAGCTCTTTTCTGCCGTCCTCCAGCTCCTTTTTGCCATCTTCCAGCTCTTTCAGACCGTCGTTTAGCTCTGCTTCTGCGTCAGATAACTCTTTCCCGGCATCCTCCAGCTCCTGCTTTGCATCCGCAAGCTCTTTCTCCGCATCCGCTTTTTCTTTCCGAAGCTCTTCCTTTGCATCATCAAGCTCCACAAACAAATCCTGATAGCGTCTCTCTACCGTCGCATCCAAAGCGGCCTGCCAGTCTGCTTCCACAGACTCCAAATATTCCTCATACTCTTCATCATACAAGGGATAATCCGGCAAATCCAGCTTTACATAGACCTCGGTAAACACCTCCGTATCATAACCCTCGGGCAAAAGGTAGGCATATCCGGTAACTGTGCCGTTTCCCAGAGAAGTATTGCCCCTCTCAAACTGGATGTACAGTGGGGAATTCACCACACCCACGATTTTATACTCTTCAAAAGCGAAGCTGGAAAGGGTGTCCTCCTCATTATCCGGTGAAAAAGTCAGTTTCTTGCCAATCACCGATTCATCATACACCTGTGCGTCCACCACGCATTCGTTCTCATTCTCCGGCATGCGTCCTGCCAGAAGACTGATTTCATTGACCCCGTAGGTCATACTATGGGTCTTTAATACAAAGCTATTATCGGAGCCAATGTCCTTCACCAGCACGTCCACGGTGTAGGCTGGCTCCACCACTGCCGTAGGCTGGGACTGACGGAGATAATCGATATCCTCCTGCTCAAAGCCCACCGTGGAAAGCAGGCGATAATCGTAAAGCTTCTGCTCCTGCAGATAGCTTTCCACTGTCTCCACCATTCCCGGCTTTGTGGCCTTCAGTCCGGCAAAAAATCCAACGCCCAGAGCAATAATTGCCATTATGGCCAGATATCTGCCCAGACTCTGGCGTATTTCCCTAAGTGTTGTCTTTACCATTCTATATCCTCTACATTTACAATCTTGTCATTCTTATACATGTCTTTAATGGTACCGCTTTTTACCTCGATAATTCTGTCCGCCATTGCGGTAAGTGCAGAGTTATGGGTAATTACCACTACCGTCCTCCCCTTTTCCCTACAGGTATCCTGCAAAAGCTTCAATACTGCCTTACCGGTATTATAATCCAGCGCACCCGTAGGCTCATCACAAAGAAGAAGCTTAGGGTTTTTCGCCAATGCTCTGGCGATAGCTACTCTCTGCTGTTCACCACCGGAAAGCTGCGCCGGGAAATTCCCCAGACGATGGGAAAGGCCCACCTCATTCAGCACCTCTGCCGCATCCAGGGGGTCCTTACAAATCTGGGCTGCCAGCTCCACATTTTCCAATGCCGTCAAATTCTGCACCAGGTTATAGAACTGGAACACAAATCCCACATCATGTCTTCTATATGCCGTAAGCTGTCTCTTATTATACGTAGAAATCTCATTTCCATCCAAATACACCTTACCGCTGGTGAGTGTATCCATACCACCTAAAATATTCAGGATAGTGGTCTTACCCGCACCGGACGCACCTACAATCACGCAAAACTCACCCTGCTCAATCTCAAAATTCACATCATGAAGTGCCGGAATCTCCACCTCACCGGTCTTATACACCTTCTGTACATTTTCAAAACTTACAAAACTCATGGGTCACCTCTTCTAACTGCCAAACAACCTGTA
>JAFTXD010000166.1 GCA_017461775.1 Lachnospiraceae bacterium | reverse complement strand
CTTCTCAGCCGGAGCCTCTGCTGGAGCTTCTGCGCTTGACTCTGCAGGAGCTGCTTCGCTGCTTGACTCTGCAGGAGCTGCTGCACTTGACTCTGCAGGAGTATTACTACCGCCGCAAGCGGTCATAGATACAAGTGTGGTTACTGCCAATAAAGTAGCTAATAACTTTCTTTTCATAGTTTTTTCCTCCTTGATAGGTACGGTATGTACCATTTTAAACTTGTTTATATTACAGAAACCTTTGCTTGCGCATGTGCGCAATCGGTTGTCTTGCAACTATAATATCAATCCCTCACACTGTTGTCAATGTAGGTTTTTCACGATACAAAAGTACTATTTTTGTACATTTTAACTAAAACGTTTTCTTATGTTTTTTTTCGGAAAACAATTTCCTTTGCGCAAGCGTTTCCACATTTTTCCCTTATTTTGTGGATTCTTTCAAGCGCACCTCATAATCTAGTAGCATTCTGGATGGGACCGCACTGCCATCAATCATATTCAGCAGCATCTTGCAGGCATTCTTCCCCAAATCCTCCACATCGAACTTTAAAGAAGTAATTCCTACCGGATAATTCTCCAAAAGCCTGCTGTAATGGCAGGATGCCACATGCATCTTCCCCGGAACCTTGATTTTTTTCTCAGCCAGCTTATGTACCACCACATCACAAATCACATCATCCTGGCACAAGATACAATCCACCGTGTCTCTGGAAAGAATGGTCTCCACTGCCAGCTCTATCTGCTTTCTGGTATCCAGATTGCGATATATCAGGCTCTGGTCCACTTCTCCCTTAGCCTCCTTTATCGCTGCTACATATCCCTCATATCGGATACGGTTTACCATCTGCTCCATGCTGGCCCCCAGATAAGCAATTCTAGAATTCCCCTTTGCCAGAAGAATACTTGTCAGCTCCTTACAGGCTTCTCTGTGGTCATGGTCAATCTGAATCCCCTGCCCATCCTCCAGCTGGCCAATGGTAACAAAGGGAATCCCCTTTTCTGCCAGAAGCTTGGAATACACATCCTTCCGATAGGTACGGGACAGAATCACTCCATCCACCTTCTTATTCATAATCAGCCTCTCCAGGCTGGTGGTGTCCGTTCCATTGCCGTTCACAACAATCATGTCGTAATTATTCAGCTGCGCCATCTCTCCCACTGCATACATGCAAGTCTGGAAAAAAGGCATCTCCGCCAATGTCTTAATCTCCGGAAGCACTAAAGCAATATTATTAGTTTTTGACTGTGCAAGACTCTGGGCTGCTGCACTGGGATGATAATCATTCTCCTGAATAAAGGAAAGAATTTTCTCCCGAGTACTGCTTCCGATGCGTCCCTTTCCGGAAATCGCTCTGGATACGGTACTTGGTGATACTCCCAGCTCTCTTGCGACGTCATGTATGGTCATATTACGTTTGGTCATATGCTCCATCATGCATCCTCCTTTGCGCGCATATTTTTACATCTGCGCAACCGCTTGTCTAAATACTAGCATAAGTCCAATTGCTGTGACAATAGAGATAACTAACAATTCTTTTTTCGAAAATTTGTCAACTAAGCACAAAAAAACGTTTAAGTACTTCTCCCTTTCAGAAATACTTAAACGCTTTCATCATCTCTTTATTTTCTTTTTCTTCATCTGGCGAATCTGAGCTGCGCGCTCCTTCTTCTCTGCCAGGTCGTCCACTTGGGCTCTGTCAATGAATTTCGTAGTTTTCACCACATAGACCTTGCCCTCGTCTGTCTTACGTACCCGGATTTTCCCTTTCAGATAGCCATGCTTGTCACAGTAGGCCACACAATAATAATTGCGCCCATTGGGTGTAAACCACCGTATCTTTTTCCGCAGATTCTTGTGACAAAGATAACACTTGCTGGATACCACTTCTTTGTCCAGAAATGCCTCCGATTTGCTGGAAAACTCTCTGGAAATATACTTGAAATACGTATCAAACTGTGCCTTTATCTCATCCTCACGGCGCTTCGGCGGCTGGTAGGTATCATAGGATACCATATGAAATACGTTCTTATTCTTCAGAGCCTCCATCACCTTCGCAGTGTAATAGGCATCGCTGAATGCCCGGTGAAAAGGAATATCCTTCACAATCTGCAGCTCATCCACCGCTGTCTCCAGGGATTTTCTGCTCTTACCGTCTCCATAGGCCAGACTGTACAGCTTCTGCACATCCAGATATTTGATAGGACCATCGCTAATAGGCTTCTGTCCATGAAACTTTATATTTTTCTGGAGCTCCGTCAAATCCTGGGTTCCCCAGATACAAAACATGTTTTCTCCATTACCGCACCAACGTAAAAAGCGCTTCAACACCTTGGGAAACGGATCCCCACGCATCAGCTCTTCCATCTTCATATGGATAATTTTGCTAGTGATATGATGAAGCTCATGATACACCTTCGGCTTTACCAGCTCAGAAAATTCACTGATCATGGTCAAATCACTATTCAGTTTTATAGCACCAATCTCAATAATTTCAAAAGGAAGCTTGGCCGCAGCCGGCTCTAATCCGGTATTGGACTGATTCCATTCTAAATCCAAAACAATATAATTCATGATAACTTCTTTCCGGGATTTTCTTTTGCACAATCCTCTACATGATTATATACCATAAGCCAGAGGCCATGCAATCATTTTACCATGTTTATTTCTTCCTAAATTTGTTATACTGTAACTATTCAGAATAGTTACAGACACCTTTATCAATAACATACAAAGGAGGATTCCCATGAAAATATCCGGTTTCACCAAGCGCATCAGCTTTAATTCCCCGGCCATACTCGGCTTTACCATTATCTGTCTGATTACTCTCATCTTAAATCAGATTACCCAAGGCACCACCAATCGCCTGTTTTTCAGCGTTTACCGCTCCTCACTTCTGGACCCGCTGACCTATTTCCGCTTTATCGGACATGCCTTCAGGCACGCTAATTTCTCCCATTTCATCGGAAACTTTATGATGATTCTGGTGGTGGGACCTCTTCTGGAAGAAAAATACGGCACTGTAGATATGATATGCATCATCATCACCGCCGCACTGATTACCGGTCTTGCTAACTTCATTCTCTTCCCCAGAGTGGCGGTACTGGGTGCCAGCGGTGTACTTTTCGCATTCATCCTGTTGTCCTCCTTCACCAGCTTTAAGGAAGGGACCATTCCTCTGACCTTCATTTTAGTGGCCCTTTTATACATTGGCGAGAATGTCTATTCCGCCATCTTTATCAAGGATAATGTCTCCAACTTCTCCCACATTCTGGGCGGAATCGTGGGTGCTTATCTTGGATACAATATCAAGCCGAAGAAACGATAAAAAGACAAGTTTACAACAGCAAACTAAGCACTTTTCCTTTGCCCGCGGCACCACAGGGTACAGGCAAAAAAATGTGCATCCATACCCCTTGAAGCTATAGATTGAGCCATTTTCGAACTGAAATCAGTCCTCTAAGGGTACCTAGACTAAATCATACGAGTGATACCCCGTTTTTTAACGAAAGCGGGGTATTTCAAACATAATTTTAGAAATAGTTTCCTTTTTGAGTATTAACTTACATATTTTTATCCCCAAAAGCCAGCAAACGAGGTACCATGTAAACATATTTTACAGGTACCCCGTCCAACATATATTTCGGTCTACTATTCTTTTTCCTCAGGAATCACATACAAACTCAGCGAAATATACTTAAATTCCCCATTGACACTCAATTTTGAGATGGTCATCGCCGTGTGCCTTTCGTTAGCCGCTTCCCACAAATAAGTTTCACTATCCGTGGTAATCTGTAATTCTTCCGATGTGCTGGTTCTCACATCCGCTTCCACTGCTCCATAAACTGCGAACAACTCATCACAGATGCTCTTCCAAACTTCTTCCTCCTCCTCGGGCTTAAACAAAATACTCACGGTATCTAATTTTCCCTGGGCAAATTCACAGGTAAATTCCCCTTCTACATCTGCCCATTCGAAAGCCTCCTCTGCCCGAAACTCTTCTCTCCCTTCTACAGTTCCCACAGATTGTAAGCCACACCCCAACAGGTTCTCTACCCGAGAAATGTCGCTGTCCCAAGCCAGATCATGAAACTGATACTCCCCGGAAGTATTCTTTAATCGCTCCATATCCACTTCATATTTGCTATTTCCCGAACATCCTGTAAGTAATGAAAGTATTATACCGTACACTACCATTCTGAAAAATCTTTTCATACCCCACCCTCTTCTTTCAACTATCACATATCTTTCCTACTACGAAAACCGATTCTTAATCTCCTCATAATGCTGTGAGGTCATCAGCGCCGTCTCCTTGGTATCCTTCAGCTTCACGGTATACGTCCAACGACCATAGGACTCCATACGGGTAATCTGGGACACGTTCACGATATAGGATTTATGGCAACGGATAAACTGCTCCTTATCCAGCTTTTCCTCCAAATCTGTTAGGGAAAGTGCCGTCTTATACTCCTCCGACTTGGTAACAATTCTGGTACTGCCATCTGCCTTCTCGATAAAGATGATATCTTCCACGGACACCAGCCAGCTCTGCTCCTTCCCTTTAATCAAAAGCTTTCCCTGATATTTCTCAGAGCGGCTCACCGCATCCGGCATCTGCGCAGCACCTTGCTGGTCCCGTATACGGTCCAAGGTACGCACCACCCGCTCCATATCAAAGGGCTTTACAAGATAATCAAAGGCGTAGATTTCAAAGGCATTTGCCATATACTCACTATGGGCAGTGGCAAAGATAATCTTCACTTTTGGTGACAGTTCTGTCATAATTTTTGCACATTCCATACCGTCATCCCCACCAAGGTCAATATCCATGAACACCACATCTGGGGAATGCTTCCGGAAATTAACCAATGCTGTGGCAAAGTCCTGACACTTTGCCACCACCTGATAGTCTGCCTGTTTTTCAATGATTTTCTCCAGAATCATACAAATCTGCGGTTCGTCATCCACCAGCATTACTTTTATCATTACTTATCCCCACCATTTGTTGTTTTCTCTGCAAAAGCAGCCGCTCCATTGCCGATACCCTTCTTCATCTCGGTATCTGCCAGCACATTCTGTAGCTTATAATAATCCGCCACACCGATATGACCTTCTCTAAGCGCCTGAGCCATCGCCTTGGGAATCTCTGCTTCCGCCTGCACAACTGCTGCACGCATCTCCTGCTCCAGTGCAACCGCCATAGCTCTTCTTTCCTCAGCTCTTGCCTGTGCAATCTTATTGTCCGCCTCTGCCTGTAAGCTCTGTAGCTGTGCACCGATATTTCTTCCGATATCTACGTCCGCAATGTCAATGGAAATGATTTCATACGCAGTGCCCACATCCAGTCCCTTATCCAGCACCAGCTTGGAAATTTTATCCGGGTTCTCCAGCACCTCGCTATGAGCCATGGAAGAGCCTACGGTGGTGACGATACCTTCACCAATTCTTGCAAGAACGGTGGATTCTCCGGCACCACCAATTAATCTTTCCAGAGTGGTGCGTACGGTCACTCTCGCCTTTACCAAAAGCTCGATACCATCCTTGGAAACCGCCGAAATCAGGGTGGTCTCAATTACCTTCGGAGTAACGCTCATCTTCACTGCCTCAAATACATCTCTACCTGCCAGGTCAATGGCAGATGCCTTTTCAAAGGATAAATCCATTCCTGCGCGCTCTGCAGCAATCAATGCATTTACCACGCTGTCCACGTTACCACCTGCAAGATAGTGAGCCTCCAACTGGTTTACCGTCACCTTCAATCCCGCCTTAGTTGCTTTAATCAATGGAAATACAATCTTCGCCGGTGCAACTCTGCGAAGCTTCATACCAATCAGGTTAAAGATTCCTACCTTTACATTGGCCGCCACTGCGGATATCCAAAGTCCCACCGGTACAAAGGCAAAGAATGCCACGATAAGTAATACAATCACACATAAAATAATAATTTTAGCTAACATAAAGCTTCCCTCCTCATTTACAAATACCTTATAATTTATGAACAATCAATTTCTTCTGCACAATCTTTACAATAATAATATTTTCTCCTTTGGAAATATAGCCCTTCTCCGAGTACACATCCAGCACAATCCCGTCGAAATCGCCTTTCCCCATAGGACGTATATCCGTTACTGCTACTCCCCTTTTCTGAAGAAGATAATCCATATCCGAGCTTTCCAGCTTCTCGCCGCCCAGCACTTCTTCCTCCAGTATAATGGGCGAGCCCAGCTTCCGTTTTTGCAACAGGGTAAACAGCACCGTCACTAAAATCGCCAGTATGACAATCACGATTATGGTAATCATAATCCCCTGTTCCACCGTCTTGCTCACCAGGAAAATGCCTACCATCAGGGAGATAATTCCCCCTATTCCCGGCGCGCCAAATCCCGGCATCACTACTTCCACACATATCAGAACAAATCCTAAGATTAAAAGTCCGATTCCAAGCATTACTATCGGTTCCATTTTTTCACTCCCTCTCCTGTATGACTTTTCTTTGGAAAGCTTACAGTGAAGGCAGTTCTGCCCTCCTCTGAAATCACTTCCAGCTTTCCTGCATTTTCTTTTACCACATTAGAAACAATATAGAGTCCCATTCCATGCCCGGCTTCCTTCTTGCTGGTGATGCCCGGTTTAAACATCTCCTTCCGGAATTCCTCGGGTATCACAGGACCGTTATTACTTACCACAAAGAGATAAGTCTCCTTATCCTCCGTGATATCCAGCCAGATTTTTTTCTCCCCTGCATTTTCTTCCACCGCAGTCACAGCATTGTCAATCAGGTTGGACAGTACCTTGCACATTTGCCAGTCCTCCACGGGAAGCTCCTTCAAATCGGATTTCACTTCCAGATAAAAGTCCAATCCTTTTTCTTCTGCCACATTCCACTTTGCCATCAAAAGGGCGTTTATGGCAGCACTACTGGTGCGGATAGCCTTGCCGGTCTTCATAATATCATTGTACACCGGCTTTAAATATTTCTGCAGTTCCTCGTACTCCTCCAACTCTAGAAGTCCCACCACCACCTGCAAATGATTCAGATAATCATGTCTCTGGCTTCGTAGCCTGCGGTTCAAATCCTGCAATTGTAAATATCCCTGCTGCAGCTCCTCCAAGCGTTGCCTTTGCTTTTCATGCAGATAAAGCACGAGACCCATACACACGGCCAGAATCACCACTACAGCCAGACAAAAATAAATACTTATATTCATAGGGAAAACCTTTCGTTGCAACCATTTGTTTTCTGTAATTATACTTTATCACAAAAATGCAGACCTTAAATATCAAATTCACCAAATATACATTTTCTCCTTTGAAATGTCATGGGATACGCAAATGTGTGCACCGGGGCGGGGGATTGTGGGGGAGGATATTTTTCAGATTCCAATATTGGACTTTTCTAAGATTTCTGCCGAAGTATATTGGTAAGCGACGGGTCGGAGTCAATGCCCATCCGTGGGCAGTGACTCCTAATTCGGGCATCCGTGCCCGAATTCCCCTGGATTTAGAGCAGAAATCTAAGAAAAGCCACAATATTTCCATATTCAAAATATCCTCCCCCACAATCCCCCGCCCCGGTGCACACATTTGCTACATTTACTTCAACAAAAAAGAACGTACCGAATGTTACTTCGATCCGTTCTTTTTATAGGGTTATTCAAAATATGATTTCCAGATTTCTCCATCCCAGTAGACGTAGCCGAAGGCCTCTTCCCGGGTTTCCTCAGATAATCCCCTGATACGCAGGGTCAGTGCCTCTAAATCCTCGTGGTAATAAAAGTCGCTATCGTCGGTCACGTAATAGCAGGGGAATTCTAAGAAGGTATCCCGATGCTGTTCGTAATTCTCTGAATCCCTCATGGTATCCAAAACAGCTACATCCTCCACAATTTTCGCTTCTCCGGATTCCTCATCCACCTCTACATGCAATATGTAATAATCTGCACTGGACTGTATCTGGGTTTTTGTAAGCTCCGTATCGCTTAGCATCACCACGATGGACTGGTAGTAATTTGACCGAAAAGGCAATGTGTAAATATGGCTGATATCATTCACCGTCACATGATTGCTGGGTAAACGATAGCTTGTGGTCATGCCATTTCCCAGATAAACGGTGAGCACATTGTAGGCTTCATCTTTATCCACAACCCGGTGAAGCGTCAGACCATCATCCACGGCATCCTGATCCAGCATGAGTCCATCCTTTTCTACCATGATTTGACTATGATGCCGCAGGGAATTTCTTGCCATAGTATCTATCGCCCAATCCAGAAACAGCTGGGCACGTTCCTTATCAACTACATATTCCCCATTCTCATAGATATAAGTCAGCTCCGCCACTCCACGATAAAAGTCCAACCCTTGATATAATCCAACCTCACACTTTAAGGCTCCGTCCTTAATCTCATAATGGATATCGTCTCCGTACTCCAATTCATAGAAGGGCTGTGTCACGCCTTCCTTCTTCCATGCGGATACCCATTGATAATTGCCGCTTCCAAGTTGTACACGGGTACACTCCTGAGATTTATCCACTTCCTGTATCAGATTTTCGTCCAAAAAGGTAATGGGCGACTCAAATTTCTTATCCGTAGGAGGTGCAGTCTCTACGGGGGCTTTTTCTGTGACTCTTTCTTCTTCCAGTACCTCTAATATCTCCTGGACCTCCCGCACTTCCCCGGTCGTAATCTGGGAAGCATTGCTCTCCCCCAGTTTAAAACCTACAAGGCCTCCCACGCTCACACTGACTGCTATCACCAGTGCAAAGGTGGCAATGCCATTTTTCTTTTTCCCGGTATCCATAATATTCTGCAAACGTCTCTTCAAATCTTCTGCTCCTCCATAAAAGTTACTGGTCAACAGGCGCCTGTCCACACATTTATCGGTGGCTGTATCCACAATGAGCCGCGCATAACTGCAACGCTTCTCCTTCTCAGCACCTTTCATAACCATACTGTCACAGGAGCATTCCAAATCCTTCTCCGCTTCCCTGCACATCAGATACACAAAGGGATTGAACCAATGCACAATGTTCACCGTAAGAAGCAGCGCCTTGTACCACAAATCCTTCCGGTAATAATGCACCAGCTCATGGCGCAGCACAAATTGCAGTTCCCTGCTTGTATAATCCTTTTCCGGCAAATAAAGCCTGGGCTTGTATAGGCCCACCACCATGGGGCCGGCAATTTGGGAATTGATAAACAACTTGAGCTGTTCCGGCAGTTTTTCTTCTCCCAATGTAGCGCTTACCTGTTCCAAAAATGCTTCCTCCGCCGGTCTGCTCCACCTGCGTAGCTTCCGCTCTGCATAGAGATGAGCTGCCACATGATATCCCAGACTGCTTATTGCCACGGCAAGCCAAATTATCTCCGCAAGGGTCAAGATATCGGGCATCTTCCAAGTCTTCTTCGCCACCGATGGTTCCTGCGCTATGAAGCTCTCCTGCTCACGTAGGTCTTCCTGCTCCTCCCCGGACACCGTCTTTTCTACCTTGGCAGAAACCTGCAACACCTGTTCCTGTCCCGGACTCTCCTCCATCAAAGCGTCATTATAAATATACTCCGGAGCTTCATGTTCTAAGACAATATTGTCCGGAAGCTTAATTTCCACGGTCGGAATCGTAAATGTAGGCGACCAAGGAAGCAGAAGACGCACCGCAAGCACCAGCCAGATACAGTACTTCCACTTTGCCACATAGACCTTCTGCAAACGGTTACCTACAAGCTTCAGTAGCAAAATCAGCGGAATCATGGTCACGGAGATTTGCAGCATCTGCAAAAACAAATCATCCCTCATACCTTACTCCTCTTTCTGCTCCACTTCTTCAATCCACTGCTTCAAAGAAGCCAAATCATCCTTACTAATCGCTTCTCCATCGTAAAGGTTCGCCACCAGCTTCTGCACGGAATTGGAAAAGATTTTTTCCAGGAAAAATTTACTTTCCGCTTTCTGATACTCCTCTTTCGCTATCAGCGTACTGTAATAATTGTTACGGGTACTTCGGTCACAAACTACAAATCCCTTCCCCGCCAATCTCTCCAGTGCCGTCATTAAACTGGACAGCTTCCAGCTTTTGCTCACATTTAACCCTTCCAAAATTTCCCCCGAGGTCATGGGAATTCCCTTTTCCCACAAAATCTTCATAATCTCTATTTCTGTATCACCAAGTTTTTTCATTTCCACCTTCTACTTTCCCACTTTTGATATCATTATACAACATGATAACATTATCGTCAACGTTTTTTTGCACATTACGCTGGATAAACCATGGTACAGGTGGGGCGCCGGGGGCAGAAGGGGTATGGGGGAAGATTTTGAATATGGAAATATTGTGGCTTTACTTAGATTTCTGCTTCACATTCAGGGGAATTCGGGCATGGACGCCCGAATTAGGATGCACTGCGCATGGACGCGCATTGCATCCGACCCGTCACCTATCGATAAACTTGGGCAGAAATCTTAGAAAATCCCAATATTTTCATCTGATAAATCTTCCCCCATACCCCTTCTGCCCCCGGCGCCCCACCTGTACCATGGTTTATCCAG
>JAFTXD010000165.1 GCA_017461775.1 Lachnospiraceae bacterium | reverse complement strand
CATCCGGCGAACATAGCCCTATTTTTGCTCGAATCTTGGACGAACACGAAATAATAAAACAACGCAATCTGCGATTTTGAGAAATTTAAGCAGGGTGAAGTCAGTGTCCCCATATAGCCCCATCCCCCGAAGCCTTACAAATACACATACTAGTGGGAATCCGTCGTATGCGAACAGTGAGGGTCCCTTGCCTAACAAATGAGAAGACATGAAGGGAACGCGGGCACTGATTTTGGAAATTTTTACGCAGTTTCCGCAAGGGAGTCCGTAGGGGAGTTGTTCCCCAAGAAGCCGGTTATTCCCGTCCCCCCACTTTTATCATGTGATTATTCTTCTTCATTCACCACAAGTGCTGCGGAACCGTAAGCTTTTACCGGGCGGCCGTTCTCATCGAATTCGGTGGTATATTTTACGCGGAAGGGCACACGTCCTACCGTCAGTGGCATTACCGCCTCCAATTCCTTTACACCGTTGGCAATCTGTACATGCCAGTCACGGTACATATCCGCTACCTCCGGTGGGAATACCCCGGCTTCGATGGCACTTTCCGGATAATTGGTCATCAGTGGTGGTAATCCCAGGTCACGCATGCAGCGGAAGCATGGACGCATCTCCTTCGTAGCAACGGTGTACTCCCAGAAATAGATGTTCACCTGCTCACTTGCCACCTTAAAACGCTTCTCCGTATCCTGCATTTCCAGAATATGAAGCTTCTCTGCAGTGACATTACGAATCATGGCATAAAACAGATAGTTTTCATCACTGCTTCCAATCACGCGCACGGTAGCGCGGATGCACATCCTGTCCTCTCCACAGCAGGAGGAGGACATATTTCTCCAAGTCTCACACTCCTGCTCATCACCGGTTTCAATGGCACGCTCCAGCATGCGGATGTACGCTTCCCGGTTCGCCTCATCCATAAAGGATAAGAAATCTGCCTCCAGCATCTCCTTTTCTGACAGATTCATACCGATTTCCTGTAAATATTTTACATTTACTCTGGAGAGCTCCACCTTACCATTCTGGTAATCAAAGATAGCCGCACCTCCCACGTAATTACTGAAAATCAAAGTTTCTAAGGAGTCCGGATCCCAGAAATCATAAGCATGCACCGTATCTAACAGGCGCATCTGTGACGTGGTATCACCGATAGCGCTGCCACTGACCAGTTCTCTGTAATCCGCCTCCGGAAGTGGTCTGGAATACAAATATCCTTGTATATAATCACAGCCGATACTCTTTAAAAAGTCCGCCTGATTCATGGTCTCCACACCTTCGGCAATAACGGGAATTCCCAGCCATTTTGCCATACGGATGACTGCACTGACGATGGTTCCCCCACGATTAGATTCTGCCTCACCGGATAAAAACAGCATATCCAGTTTAATGATATCCAGCTCGATATCCTTCAGTACATTCAGGGAAGAATAACCACTTCCGAAATCATCCATCTCCACAATATACCCAGAGCTGTGCAGCTTATGGATAATCTCATTGGTGTGCTGACTTCCTCCCACAATGGCTGATTCCGTAATCTCTACCCTAAGATACTTTACCGGCACGCCATAGCGCTGCCGAATCTCCTCCAGTTTCTCTACAAAATGAGGCTGGAAGATATCATATCTGGAGAAATTGGTGGAAACAGGCACCAGTGGCAGCCCTTCATCCATACACTTGCGGATAAATACGCACACCTCTTCAAATACATATAAATCCAGGCGTGTAATGAATCCGTTCTTTTCAAAAATGGGAATAAAGATTCCCGGCGAAATAAGGCCCTTTTCCGGATGCTTCCAACGAACCAAAGCCTCCGCTCCCACCAACATTCCGGTGGAATGATTGTACTGGGGCTGGTAATAAATTACAAAATGCTTCTCTGCAAGAGCACCTGAAATCATGCCCACGATTTCCTGCTCCGTAATCATCTCCTTACGAAGCTGCTCAGTAAAATAACTGTAACGGATGGTATAGCTGCCCTTAATGGTGGACTTTGCCAATACCGCTCTGTCAATCATAGCCTCCACGGAAAGTTCTGCATCCTCCGTCACATAGATACCCACATTGCAGGTAACCTCGTAGGTCTGGCCGTACAGGGAAATCTCCGTCAAAATCTGCTCTATCAAAAGCTCCAATTCTGCCCCCGAAGTATGTGCAAATAAAAGGAAATGGTCTGCATTGGCACGACATACGATATCCTCATCCTTTACCGATTTCCGGATAGATTTCGCAATATACTGCAGCAGCTTGTCTCCCTCTTTCATTCCGTAAATATCATTAATCGCTTTAAAACGAATGACATCAAAGCATGCCAGCGCATATTCCCCTGCTTCCACGGCAGCCCTATGCTCCTGCAGGGCACTCTCCACCTTATGGCAGAAGGTACGACGATTCCAAAGACCGGTTAATTCATCCACCTCTCCCGCAACATTTCCTCTTGCTGTGCCACACTTCTCCCTGCTTATATCGGAAAAAGTGACAATAAGACGATCCATAGGAGGTGTGCAGACAAAGCCTACACGATACTCCTTCCATTCCCCACTTTGGTTTCGCAGAGAAATCTCAGCAAAATATACCTGAGGCATCCTTCCGGCCTGTATGTCCTGTGTCACCGTACGAAATTCATCCACGGCCTCTTCACTTGTCAGACAACAGGAATATAAATAATCCCACACATTTCCCCGTGGAAACTCCACTCCCAATTCCTTCAGAAAAGGCTCAGAATACTGGCATATCCCGTTTGAGCAATCTATAATTACAAAGGAATGATTCTCATAACTTCCATTTCTCATAAATACACCTCTCCCAGAAACACGAATTCGTATATATTTTATTATAACATACTTTTGGGAAAGTCTATTACTTTTTTCCTATTTTTACATATAAAAGACCTCCCCCTTATGGGGAAGGCCTGTTCATGTGAGTGCATTATTATGCTTCCAACTTCTTAAACCGGCTTACCTCCTGATTTAAGTCATTGGCCACATTCTTATTATCTTCTGCTTCTGCTGCAATATTTTCCATGCTTCCCAGCATATCAGTAGTACTTTCGGTAGCTGATACCACCGCTCTGGTACTTTCTGTTACTGCCGTATTAATCTCGGAAATACCTGCGGAAATTGCCTGGGCAATATCCTCCAAATCCTGGGATTTTTCCTCAAATACTGCAAATACCTCTTTCATTCTGGTAGCATCCGCCTTATACCCTTCTGCAGAATCCACAAAACCTTCGTAATCCTTCAAAATGGTATTGGAAATATAATTCATGATTTCACTTGCATTCTGTACCAAATCCGCAACTGCGCTGGTTACAGTACCACTGATTTCCTGAATGCTGTTGGCAGTACTTCGGCTGCTATCCGCCAGCTGTCTGATTTCTTCTGCAACTACGGCAAAGCCCTTACCTGCCTCTCCCGCCCTGGCCGCCTCTATGGAAGCGTTCAACGCCAGAAGATTGGTCTGGCTGGAAATTCCCAGAATATCTGAGGTAAGCTGATTAATGCGCTCTACGGATTTACTTTCCTCAATTGCCACATTCATACGGGCCTGAATATCGGAAACCATGCGTTTGGTCTCTTCCTGATTCTGAATACTGCTCTGGCTAATCTGGTCTGCTCTGCTTGCCAGTCCATCCACCAACTGCACAGTAGCATTCACTTCACCGCCAATGTCCTTCGCTGATGCTAATACTCTGCCGGATCCTTCATCAATATTCTGCATGGTTGCGCTGACTTCCTGCATGCTGGCAGAAAGCTCTTCCATGATAGCAGATACATTATCTGTTTCATCCTTGCAATTCAGCACCTTGCTATTAATCTCATCTGCGGAGGAATACATCTTACCTGCACCATCACGAAGAGAAAGCATAACTCGCTGCAAAGCATCCAAAAATCCATTTACACTGACAAACAACTGTCCAATCTCATCCTTCTGCTTCACCGGAACTCGAATGGTCAAGTCCCCCTCTTCCTTCATAATACCATCAACCACACCAAGCAACAGCTTGTTGCCGTTTTTGATAGGTTTCGCAATAGAAACATATATGTAAATACCACTCAGTACTATGCCAATTACAAAAATAAGTGCCATAATACCGATAACCAATTGCAGTTTAAAAATGGAATCCTGAATAGCACGGGAATTCTCCTGCTGTTCTTCAATCATAATAGCCTCAAAAGCATTATATGCTTCATCCATAGCCATGGTTGCACCATACATACCACCCTGTGCCTCTACCGCACTGTCACGATCCCCTGCATTATAGGACTTCACTACGGATTCTGCGATTCCGATAAGGACATTAATTTTCTCATGATATGTCTTGTATGCATCCAATACACCTGCATCCGATGTCTTTCCACACACCTCTTCTATATAAGCAATGCGCTGATTCAGAAGTTCAATCTCTCCCGACATATTTCCGGCCATACGGTCAGCAGAATCAATGGAATTGGAAGTAGCAATCATATTACAATACATCTTCACCGTCTCGATACTGCTTACCAAATCCTTCTGGGCTGTACGAATCTCCATGTACACACCTTCCAGCTCTTCTACATTAGCATCAATTTTCTGTGCATTTAACGTGTTTGTCACAGAACCGGACGCATACACCAGCAACAGAAGTACAAAAATTAACATTATCTTTACAACAATACTTTTCCTCACAATACACCTCCCAATATATTCATAGGTATTTTATGTATATTTATGCAATACTACCATGTATATTGTAATTCTTTTTAGTACTGTTGTCCAGTATTTTTAATTATTTTTTTAGGAAATTCAGACTATTTCCTTTATCAATTCCACCAACTGCTCCAACTTCATCTCACCCATATCCTGCTTGTCTGCAACCGCATCTCTCTGACGAACGGATACCAAGCCATTTGCCTGCTCCTTCTCTCCCACAATAATCATATAAGGCACCTTATCCATTCGTGCCTCCCTGATTTTGTAGCCCAGCTTTTCATCACGTTCATCCACTTCCAGGCGAATATGCTGCTCTTTTAATTTAGAAGCAACTTCCCGGGCATAGGGCAGATATTTATCCGATACCGGCAGGATTTTCACCTGCACTGGGGAAAGCCATGCCGGAAATTTCCCCGCATAATGCTCTATCAAAATACCAATGAAACGCTCGATGGAACCGAAAACAACACGATGAATCATTATGGGGCGATGCGCCTCTCCGTCCCCGCCAATATACTCCGCGTCAAAACGCTGGGGTAGCTGAAAATCTAACTGAATGGTTCCGCACTGCCACGTTCTGCCGATGGAATCCTTCAAATGAAAATCCAGCTTCGGTCCGTAGAATGCGCCATCCCCCTCGTTAATCGTATAGGAAACGTCGATGGCATCCATAGCATTTTGAAGAGCCTTCGTTGCAAGCTCCCACTCCTCGTCACTTCCGATGCTATTCTCCGGTCTCGTGGACAGCTCCACCGTATAAGAAAATCCAAATTTGGAGTATACTTCATCAATCAGTCCTGCAACCTTCTGGATTTCAGGAATAATCTGGTCTTCCGTCATAAAAATATGTGCATCATCCTGGGTAAAAGCGCGGGCACGCATCAATCCATGCAGCGTTCCGGATTTTTCGTTACGATGTACCAGCCCCAGCTCTCCCAGCCTCATGGGCAACTCCTTATAGGACCTGGGCTGCGACCCATATACCAGCATTCCGCCCGGACAGCTCATGGGCTTAATGGCAAAATCCACTCCATCAATCTCCGTGGTATACATACTCTCCCGATAATGCTCCCAATGTCCCGACGTCTCCCATAAGCTGCGGCCTAACATAATGGGCGTGGATATTTCTACATATCCTTCTCTGGCATGGAGTTCTCTCCAATAATCAATAAGCAGATTTTTTAAGATTAATCCCTTGGGTAAAAACACCGGAAATCCCGGTCCCTGCTCAAAAATCGTAAATAACTCCAGCTCTTTTCCAAGCTTTCTGTGATCCCTTGCTTTTGCCTCCTCCAGCATGTGCAGATACGCTTCCAGTTCCGATGCTTTTGGAAAGGAAATTCCATAGATTCTCGTAAGCATGGAATTCTTCTCATCACCTCTCCAGTACGCACCTGCAACGGAAAGCAGCTTGATTGCCTTAATCTGACAGGAATTGGAAATATGAGGTCCCGCACAGAATTCCTCATAATCCCCCTGTCTGTAAAAACTGATTTTCTCTGACGCATCCAGCTCCCGAATCAGTTCCAGCTTGTAATCCTCATGGGCATTCTCCATATAGGAAATGGCCTCTTCCTTTGACTTCTCATAAACCTGTAGAGAAAGAGATTCCTTTACAATCCTCCTCATTTCCTCCTCAACTGCATTCAAATGTTCCTCTGAAAAAGGAAAAGAAAAGTCAAAATCGTAATAAAATCCATTTTCAATTGCCGGACCGATGGCACATTTCGTGTCCGGATACAGACGCTTGACTGCCTGCGCAAGTACATGGGCACTG
>JAFTXD010000164.1 GCA_017461775.1 Lachnospiraceae bacterium | reverse complement strand
TGCAGTTAATTTAACACCATGTCTTCCTTTCATAAGTAATAACCTACCCTTCATTATTTTCTGAGAATTCATTTTAATCTTGAGTTAAATAGTTTAGTGAAATCTATACAATTTAAAATTACTATGTTTTCGTCATAAAGTCAATGCTAGAAATATACTTTATTTGTGATATTTTATATATACGGGCTGTTTTTTCCAAACACCCATCGGAAGGATTAATATTTTACACAAAAACACATCTAATTATTTGTGCATTTTTACCACAGGAGGTCTTTATGTTTCACAAAAAACTAAAACGGTGCCTGTTTTCCACTCTTTTGTGCACCACCATGTTAATCAGTGGATGTGGTAACGCGGCAAATTCTCCGGTAGCTTCCAATCAGCCGGAAAACTCTGCCACGGACACTCCGGTTACAGAAGGTCCTGCTACAGGGATTTCCACTTATACCATTGATGTAAGTGCATCCATGTCGGAGGACAATGTCATCAGTGATACTCTCTACGGTTTGTTCCTGGAGGATATTAACCACGCCTTGGATGGCGGTATGTACGCTGAGCTCATAAAAAACCGCTCCTTTGAGTATGGTACTGCTGCCGGCAACGGGAAAAAGCACGGCTGGACGGTTACCGCGGATACCGCAGAATTTACGGTAGTGGACGGCATAGAGGATTCCAGCTATCTTCACGAGCAGAATCCCAGCTATGTCCGCATCACCAATACCGGCAGTGACTACAGCGGAATCTACAACAAGGGCTATTTGGAAGGTATGAGCCTTACCGCGGACGCTGCATACAATTTTTCATTCTATGTAAAAAGCGACTCCTATCAGCAGGATGTAAAGGTTACCTTATTTGACGATAAGGACACTGTTTATTTTGAAGGCACCATCGGTGATATCAAAAACACCTGGAGCAAAAAGGAGCTCTCCGTTATCCCCACCGGCTTTGACGGGAATAAAACCTTACGTCTTTCCGTAGAAATTGCAAACGGCAGTGTGGACATGGATATGATCAGCCTTATGCCGACAGATACCTATCAAGACACTAACATTCGCCGTGATATCGGTGAAATGCTGGAGGCTTTAAATCCCAGCTTCCTACGTTTCCCGGGCGGCTGCGTCGTGGAGGGTCGTGACCTGGAATCCATGTACAGCTGGAAGGATTCCATTGGAAACGGTGCCACCCTTACCGTGGATGGCGTAACCACCACCGGTGATATCGCGGTTCGTCCACAGGGCCGCTCCATCTGGTCCGGAACTGCAGGACATCCCTTCTATACCACCTATGGCATCGGCTTCTATGAGTTCTTTGAACTTTGTGAGGTACTGGACTGTTTAGCCATCCCCGTACTAAATGCAGGTATGACCTGTCAGATACAGAGCCCTAAATATATCGTATTTGATGTGGGCAGTGAGGAATTCAAGCAATGTGTACAGGATGCACTGGACTTAGTTGAATTCTGCCGGGGCGATGAAAGCACCTATTGGGGAAGCGTTCGTATTGCCATGGGTCATGAGGAACCCTTCCGGTTAAAGTATATCTCCATCGGTAATGAACAGTGGCAAAATGAATATTTCCAGCACTACCGCCTTTTTGTAGATGCCTTTAACAAGGCTGCCGAAGACAATCCCGCGCTTTATGGAGACATCGAGCTTTGCGTAGCCAACTCCACCACCTCCGGAGACCGGGTTGGCTGGAACTATGTATCCGATTGTGCAGACTTCGGTGATGAAATCACCACCTTAGTGGATGAACACTACTACGAAACACCAAGCTTTTTCTTTACTAACGTTCATAGATACGACAGCTATGACCGTAACTCTCAGGCAAAGGTATTCTTAGGTGAATATGCTGCTAAGTCCAATACTTTGGAGGCTGCTCTTTCCGAGGCTGCCTATATGACCGGTCTTGAGAAAAACGGTGACATCGTGCAGATGGCCTGCTATGCACCACTTTTCGGTAATCGCACCCAGAACCAGTGGACACCTGACCTTATCTGGTACGGCAACAATACCGTCTTTGGTTCTGTAAATTATTATGTACAACAGCTTTATGCAAACAACAAGGGTCAATACAACCTGCCCACCACCTTGGAAATCGCAGATATAGATACGGAAAGTGATTTATCCGGTATGGCGGGTCTGGGCAGCTGGATGACAAGCGTTGCCTATGACAATCTGGTTATTACCGATAATATTACCGGCAATGTGTTATATGAAAACGACTTCGAAGACAACTCCTGGGAAGAGGACTTCGAAATCAATGAAGGTACCTGGTACGTAGAGGATGGTCGCCTGATTCAGAAAAATACCTCTGACCCGGCGGATACCAACACCGGTGACGCACTCTACTTCGGTGACATAAACTGGAATAACTACACCTTAACCGTGGAAGGTCAGATTCTCTCCGGCGCGGAAGGCTTCCTGATTCCTGTATGCGTAACTAATACCAATAATAATATCTTCTGGAACATCGGTGGTTGGGGCAACACCGTATCCTGCCTGCAGATTGTATCCGGCGGTTCTAAGAGCGGCCAGGTTAGCGGTACTACCAAAAATATGACCTTAAGCAAGGACAAAACCTACACCATCAAGGTGATAGTGGATGGTAACAAAATCGAGGGCTATCTGAATGATATGAAATATCTGGAATACACCCAGACCTCCCCGGATGCTTTATACGAAACGGCATCCTTAGATTACAACGGTGACATCATCCTAAAGCTGGTAAATCCTACGGCATCTGCCCAGAAGGTAGCATGTAATTTAAATGGTTTTGACAGTGCTTCCTATGAAGCAGCTGCAACCGTAACTACTTTAAGCGGAACCTCTCTTTCCGATACCAACTCCTTCTCTGAACCGGAGAAAATGGCTCCGACAGAAGGTACGCTGAGCATAGCAGAGAGCTTTATCTACGAAGCGCCTGCCTACTCCGTAAATATCCTCCGCATTCCGAAAAAATAGTTGTGATTTCATTATAATACATTAGTACTAAAGTCACAAGATAAAGTTGTATTTATTACAACTCAAAACCGGTCGCTGCCACAAAGGCAACGACCGGTTTTTTTATTTCTTCTTTATTCTTCTTTTTACCAATCGGATAATATACACCACCATGGATATAACCGTCAGCACTGCTGCATAAACAAGTATCTGCTCCCAACTGACATGCCAGATATTTAAGAGCACCAAAGACAGCACAAATAATGTAAATGCCCAGTACACATAAAACCCTACTGCTGTCGCAAGTGTCAACAGTATATCCAGTACCAAATCCTTTTTGTCGTATACATCATATTCTTCAAAATTACTCATCTTAGTACTTCACGCCCCAAATACTTTCATTCTTGCCTACGCAGGAGAAGGTCATGGTCTCCACTTTGCCGGTTTCATCCATCATCTTACAGAATACGCCGCTGTACTCCTTATTGTTGTAGGTAATATGTACATATGGTGTTCCCTCGGTTACGGTCCAGGTTCCACGGATGGAGCCGGATACCGTTCCGTCCTCATTTAAATAAATCATTACAGGCTCCGCTACTTTATCGTCAATCTCCATTCCCTGATTGATGAAGTAGTATTCTCCGGCCATATCCGCCATATCATATCCGGTCTGAGAAAGGGTCTCTCCACTGGTGGTATATGGTGCTAAGGTAGGCCAACCCTCTTCGTTCATGAAAATCTGCTTTACGCAAGGCTCATGATATTCGGTACCGGTATTGAAACGGGTATGATAGCATACATAGCTCTTACCATCGGTATCAATCATGGTGGACATACCACCGGTAGCCTTGTAAGAATAATACGCACTTGGTAAATAATAATTACCGGAAAGCTTCAAACCATAATATGCATGATTACCCTTAATTTCGGTATTTCCTGCCATATCCTCGTAAGGTCCGTCCGGATTTTCGCTACGCCATACTCGAATCTGGTATCCACCATTCTCTGCCAAACCGCCGTAGCATAAGTACAGATAATAGTAGCCTGTGCTTGGATCATACTGGATGTGAGGGCCTTCGATGGATTTATGGTCACCACCAAGGAGCTTCTTACCAAAATACGGGTCCACATTGTTTTCCGGGTCAGCCTCCGGGTGAATTACATCGCCGGTCTCCTCATCGATTTCCAGGATAAAGATACCGCCGGACCAGGAACCGTATACCATCCACATATTGCCGTTCTCATCATAGAAAGCCGCCGGATCGATGGCATTGGGATAATCCTCATAGTTGTATCCGCCACCCTTAATATAATTTTCAATCACATAATCTTCTGTCACGTAATCCAGCACGTCTGTAGCGCTGACATTCTTCTCGGTAAAGCCGGAGTAAATCAGTGGTGCCTGCCATACATAAGGACCTTCGATGGTATCGGAAATACCATAGCAAAGGTTGGATGCATTCCAGGTGGATGAGGTACAGTAGTACATCACGTACTTCTGCATGGTCTCATTATAGATTACCTGGGGTGCCCATACATGATAGCCGCCATCATCCGTAGGAATTACACTGTTTTTACTTCCCGCATAATCAAATACATGTAAGCCTTCCTCAAAAAGCTCACCGTATACCGGATTTCCCGGGTTATAGCCGTTGGCCAGATTCTTCCAGGTCTGTAAATCCTCGGAATACCCTGCGGTCATGTGGGAGCCCACGATATAGTATTTACCGTTTTCTCCGAAAATAGAGGGGTCATGTACGGAAATCTTTGCTCCGTTACCCACCTTCTCGATTCCATCGTAGTTTGCAGGAATGGTAGTAGGCGCCGGTTCCGCAGTGGGTGCCGGAGTTTCTATCGTCTCCTGGCTGCCATCTGCCGGCGTATCCCCAGAAGAGGCCTGGTTACCGCAAGCAGTTAGTGCCAGACACATTGTCATTGCTAATGCTAATTTCTTTTTCATCACTACCTCCAATATGTATTGTAAGTCTTTTGCTAATTAGAATAACCTTAAACAAATCATAACTAGGCAATATGAAAAAGTCAAGATAACCAGGCCTCTTTATTTTAATTTTAGATATAAAATTTTAATTTTGAATAAAATTATTAAACTACCACACCTTTTTGCAGCATGATGTTAGCATACAGTGCCGATTCTCCGGTAGCGATGATGCAATAAGCCTTCTTTGCCTCCTCATAAAACTGGAAACGTTCGATACCGCCCACGGTATCTGCACCCCTGTCATCATGCTTTGTGATAATCTCCTTATACACATCCCAGATGGGAGTCTCCACGGTATCTCCGGGCATAACCTCCATCAGGCTCACCGGCTTTTCCACATAGGTATCCAGCGGAAAAAGCTGTAAGATGGCATCTAAAATCTCCGGGATTCCGTGCCCATCCATACGGATGACGATGGCATTCTTCCCCATGGACTCTGCCGGGAAATTGCCGTCTGCAATCACAATTCTGTCGCTGTGCCCCATCTCAGAGAGTACCTTTAACAGCTGGGGGGATATAATCTTTGGAATTCCTTTCAGCATTGTTCCACCACCTATCTTGTCGTCTTATACATAGGACCATAGGTCTGGCAGGCTCTGTAGTCCTGTCCTTCCTTATCCATACCGAAGGCATTCCATGCTGCCGGACGGAAAATCTTCTCCTCCGGTACATTGTGCATGCATACCGGAATGCGAAGCATGGAGCAAAGGGTAATCAAATCCGCACCAATATGTCCATAGGAAATGGCACCGTGATTTGCGCCCCAGTTATTCATTACATCATAAGCAGTCTTGAAAGGTCCGTCCTCGCCATTACATCTTGGTGCAAACCAAGTACAAGGCCAGGTGTAGTCCGTTCTCTTCCACAGGGTATCGGATACCTCCTCCGGTAATTCTACAGTCCAACCCTCCGCAATCTGCAGCACAGGACCTAAGCCCTTCACCAGATTCAGACGAATCATGGTCGCTGGCATAGTAGCTCTGGTTTCAAATCTGGAAGAATAGCCGCCGCCACGGAAATATCCGTTATCCGCTGCACACCACTCGGTTGCTTCCAGAATCTTATTCTGGTCTTCCTCGGTCATCTCATACCAAGGCTTAATCACTGCATTTCCTTCTGCGTCCGTTACCGCACCGCAGGCATCCAGGCAGCAGGCACCGGAATTAATCAAGTGGATAAATCCACCGTTTTCTTTTGCAAGACCCTCCACATCGTAGCCTGTAGCCTTCTTCACTGCTTCGGGACTCCAGTAGGTACGCACGTCCGCAAACATCTGGGCTCTGCCGGTCAGCAGCTTCATAAAGAGCATGCCCACACCATTTAATACATCATTCTCTGTAGCAAGGATGTATGGCTCTCTCGCACCGGTCCAGTCAAAGGAGGTATTCAGCATTGCCTCCGGGAAATCACAGTTGGGATAAAAGTCAGTCCACTGGCGCTGTCCCTGGAAGCCTGCCGCAATGGCATTGTGACCCACCTTTTCTTCTTCGCAACCCTTGGGAAGATTTTCGTTACCATTCATCAAATCCTTGATAATGCACATCATCTTCACTACGAATTCCCAGTCGCTTTCCTTCTTTTTATCGGTAGAGCGCACGAAATCCGGATTCTTATCAAAGCCTTCCTTGCATTTTTCCTTGGTCCATGCAAGTGCCTTTTCATACTCTGCCTTATCATAAATACCTTCGCTCATACGGCGGATAATCTCTACCTCATCCACAGACTCCACACGCATACCCAGGTACTCTTCCATAAATGCGGAGTCCATGATGGAACCGCCGATACCCATACAAATGGAACCAATCTGAAGGTAGGATTTCCCTCTCATGGTCGCCACTGCCACCGCCGCTCTTGCAAAGCGAAGGAGCTTCTCTTCTACGTCCGCAGGAATGGTCTTATCATCCATATCCTGTACATCATGTCCGTAGATGCCGAATGCAGGAAGACCTTTTTGTGCATGGGTTGCCAGCACGGAAGCTAAGTACACTGCACCGGGTCTCTCGGTACCGTTAAAGCCCCATACGCCCTTGATAGTCATGGGGTCCATGTCCATGGTTTCGGAACCGTAGCACCAGCAAGGGGTCACGGTCAGGGTGATATCCACGCCTTCTCTTTTGAATTTATCTGCACACGCTGCGGACTCTGCCACGCGGCCGATGGTGGTATCCGCGATGACTACCTTCACCGGTTCACCGTTAGAATACTTGATATTCTCCTCAAATAGCTTTTTGGCTGCCTGTGCCATGCCCATGGTCTGGTCCTCTAAGCTTTCGCGCACGCCAAGTGCTCCTCTTCTACCGTCGATGGTAGGTCTGATACCGATTACCGGATACTGTCCAATTAATCTGCTCTTTGCCATTTTATTTTCCTCCCTTGGTTGAAGTGACGCTTTGGTTATGTCGGGGAAAATACTCTGCGCTGTAACCATATGTCTTTTGTAGACGCGCTCTCGCTCCGTGAAAAACGTAACGGTACTAGGCTCGAAAAAACCTCGCCAAGTGCCGACGTTTTTCAAGGGTCTGCAAAAGACATATAGTTACATCACAGAGCATTTTCCCCGGCATAACCAAAGCTTTCTTAAAATGATGCCATACAAATGGCAACAAATTTCTTCAGTTATTAAAGTAATGCTCTATTTACCACTACTAATTTCATTATATTTACTGCATTCTGCAAATATAAGTGATATAATATCTAAAAGTAGTACAATATTCACTTTTTATGTGTTGAGGCAGGTTTATGAAGTATATCGATTATAAGGAGAGGAAAACCCAGGGAAGGTTTAATTTTCCGGTAGCGTTTTATCATCAGACGCCGAAGAGTCCGCGGTATGAGATGCAGTATCATTGGCATACGTATTATGAAATTATTCACATTGTATCGGGGTCGTTTCATTTGAATCTGGACAATGAGATACGGACGTATTATCCGGGGGATGTGATTTTTGTGTCGGACGGGATGCTGCATGGCGGGTCGCCCAGTGATTGTGTGTATGAATGTATTTTGTTTGATATGCAGATGCTGTTTAAGGAGAATCATGCCTGTAGCAAGGAGCTTCGCAATATTTTGGATCATAAAATCAGAATTCATAGTTTTCTTTCGGAGGGTAGTAAGCGGATTCTACCGGTAGTACAGGCGCTTTCCCATACTCTTTCCTCCAAAAGGTATGGATATGAATTTATGGTGCAGGGATATTTATATCAGCTGCTTGGCATCATTTTGGAGGAGCAGCTTTATGAAGAACCGGATACTTTCGCAGTTTTAGAGCGTTTCACCTCTATGAAGAAAGTGCTGGAGTATATCAGTGATAATTATTATAGCAATATCACCCTGGACACCCTTTCAAAGATTGCCGGGATGAATCCCAGATATTTTTGCCGGTATTTCAAAAGCATGACGGATCGCACTCCCATCGATTATCTGAACTATTACCGCATCGAATGTGCCTGCGAAATGCTCTCCACCAAGGATATTACCTTAAAAGAAGCCGCCATTTCCTGCGGCTTCAATGATGAAAGTTATTTTATTCGCACCTTTCGGAAGTATAAGGGGATTACTCCGAAGCAGTTTATGAAGATGGATTTTTAGTAATAGTACTTCATTATATCTTCTCTTGATACGGATTTATATGCTTCGTTCCCTATTACTGCATTATAAACATTTTCAAAATCACCCAAGATTGGTTTTAAAGTGTCTACCAAGCACTTTAAGCCAATCTCATATCCCATCTCTATCCCTTCCTGTCTTACCTCATCCCAAACCTTACACATCTTCTCCTGTCCCTCCTCCGTTTCTTTAAAATATCTGGCGGTTTCCCGCAATGTATCACTGTACATGTCCCCTGCATTACGACACCGGAAATCATGCATCAATCGCCCAATCGGGTCTTCCCCGCCAAATCTTGAATTTCGCAGGGGGATGCGAATCAGAACCTCTTGCCTGAAACTTCGCTAAGTAAAAAGAATTTCGATATGTTGTAAGAAATATATAGAATAACCTCTGCTTATGTATAAAATATACTATACAGAAGAATTTGTCAACTACAATTTTAGTTTTCTTCACTCTTTCTTTTATCAAAGACTGCCATACCAAGCATTATTACAATGAGTACAGCATACATTATCAATGTATTTCTTATTAAATAATTTTGAGCAGTAAGTGGGTCCATCATGTTGTATAAAAAGCTGTCATACAGAAGACTCAAAAACATACATAATATGGATAAACAGCTCCACACACTATATCTTACCTGTTTCCTGCCCACCTGATAGAGATGGGTAATCAATAGAATCATGGAAAGCACCGTATTAAGCTTCAATATTTTATCTATTATGGGGCCTAATTCATACAGTGGGATTCCCAAGGTAGTCTTGTTTGCACTCACCGCATACATGGTGTAGAAAAGCACAAAGCTGCTGCCCGCCAAAAGTATCCCCTGTACCACCATTCGCCATTTCTTCATTCTGCTCTCTACATTTACGGAAGACACATTACGGAAAGTAACTCCCGTGGCTACCATCACCACCGGCATCAGCACATAGTAAAATCCCACAGAAGTGTATGCCGTGGTACAGAGCAACACCACTGTTCCTACTACGATAACAGCCAGAAGCAGAAAATAACTTATCAAAATCTTCCCGGAAATATATCTCTCCAGCTTTTTAAAGGCGTTAACCTCCTGTTTTTCCACGGTCTCTACGCACAATTCGGAATATTTCAAATACTCAAAGCTTTCTTTACATTCCCCACAATTTTTCAGATGCTTCTCCACATATTCCTTAGAATCCTCCGAGCAAAGCTCCTCTATGTACAATGGCAGCAAATCCTTTACGATATTACAATCCTTCATCCTCTTTCCTCCTTTTCAGCAGCAGTTCTTTTCCACGATAAAAATTAATTCTTGCCCAGTTTTCACTCTTCCCCAGCATCCGGCCGATTTCCTTATAGGATAAATCACTGATAGCACGCAGATAAATGACCTGGCGCATGGCTTCCGGAAGCCGGCTGATATCCTTCAGCACATCCTCCAGTTCAATCTTCATCAGCACCTTTCGCTCCGTATCCGAGGCTTCCACCTTTTGTATTATCAGTATTTCCTCATCCCATTCCACAGGGATTTCCCGCTTTTTCTTCTCCCAGGTCTGGTAAAGCAGATGCTTCCCTATCTGGCAGAGCCAGGTAGAAAGCTTGCAGGAGCCATCGTAGCTTTGGATGGACTGAAAGGCACGCAGAAAGGTTTCCTGGGTCAACTCCTCCGCCAGTGCCTCGTCCTTGCACATGGAATATAAGAAATGATATACGATTCTGGCATTCTGTTTATAAATCTCTTCCACCGGCTCCCTCCTTTCCTTAGGACCTTACATCAAGGATAATTCTCTGTTCAGAAATGATATGTCTTATTCAGACACGCTCTCGCTCCATGAACACGTAGCGGTACTAGGCTCGAAAAAACCTCGCCAAGGACCGACGCTTATCAAGGGTCTTCATAAGACATATCATTCCCTCCCAGAGAATTATCCTTGATGCAAGGTCCTTTCTACCCATATATCCGTTTTAAAATACTTTTGTTACATATTTCAAAAATTTATTAAAAACCCCTTGACATGTGTGTACATAGAGTGTATATATTAACATATACAGTTGATACACGGTATATACACAGTGTTCAGTAAGGAGACTACTAATATGTTACTAGAAATCAAAGATGTATGTAAACGATTAGGCAACTTTAAACTAAAAAATATCTCACTGCAGCTTCCGGCAGGTTACATTTTAGGATTGATTGGCCCCAATGGTGCAGGAAAAACCTCCTTAATTCATTTAATTCTAGGACTTTACGAGCCAAATGAAGGGGAAATCCTGATAGACGGGTTAAGCTACACAGACCATGAGGTGGATATCCGTGAAAAGCTGGGAACAGTGCTTTTGGAGGATTTATTTGTAAATGGTCTTACCTTAAAAGAAAATGCCTCCCGCTTCGGAGAATTTTATAAAAACTATAGTGAAGAAATCTTACTTAAGTATCTGAACCGTTTCCATTTGGATGCAGACCGTAAGTTCAAGCAGCTCTCCAAAGGAGAGAAGCTGAAATTCCAGTTTGCCTTTGCTCTTTCCCACGATGCAAAGCTCCTCATCCTGGATGAGCCCACGGGAAACTTTGACCCCACCTTCCGGGCAGAGTTCTTTGAGGTATTGAAGGAATTCATCGCCGATGGCCAGAGAAGTATCATTCTCTCCACCCACCTGACGGAAGACTTAGACCGCATCGCCGACTATATCTGCTACCTGGAAAAGGGCGAGACCATCTTCGCCGGTGATATCGAGTCTCTCAGAGATAAATACCGCCTAGTGGTTGGCGAAGAATACAAAATTAAGCTCCTCCGCAAGGATGACATCATTTATCTGGAAAAAGGAGAATTTACTAACAGGGCGCTGGTCATCAACCGTCCCAGCAGACTTTATGATGCTTTGAAGGTAACCGTGCCCACCATCGAAGAGCTTATGTACTTTATGACAAAGAGAGGTAAAAAATCATGATGCAGTTAGCAATGCGTAATTATATCAGAGCCTTTAAATGGCAGAATATCAAGGAGTCCTATCATAATGGATCCTGGTTTTCTTTATTATACATTGGAATTATGCTTCCCTTGATTCTAAATGGCTGGAAAATGGATGAAGCCGGAATTTCCATTTTGATACTTTTTCCAAATATATTTGCAATGTTTACCTCGGTGCTTTACCCCATGGCTTTACCCAAGCTGATGTACCTCTGTCCCATGAGCAAAGAAATGCGCAAGGAGTACATCATCAGTGCCTGCCGCATCCGCACCGGCGTCCCCATCTTGCTTACTATCCTTGTACTTATTATTTTTCTTTTCCTCGGATTAATAGACTGGGTAAGTGCTTTGGGAATGCTACTGAATAACACTGTCTTTGCTTTATTCTTAGGTTCCGGTACCAATGCAAAGGGATATGGTGATATCGATCAGAGAGGCTACCGTTCCATTCCACTAAATACTGCTTTCAGTGTATGCGAGGGTGTCATCATACTTTCCTGCATGCTCCTGACCGTAGGCTACTGTGCCGTAGACATCACAGACCCTATGTGGGTAAAGCTCCTTTTACTCATTATTACACTGCTTATCCCAGTACCTGTTACCAGATACTACTTAAAGTTTTGGCCCGGCTCCGTAGAAAATGCACTATGCTACGAAAATACCATGAAACAGCCAATCATCCTTAGGAAATAGAGGTTTATATGAAAATTATAATTCAACCCCAGGGAACCCTGGCAATCTACGAACAGATTGTAAATCAATTAAAAAACGCCATCGTCACCGGTGAACTGAAGGAAAATGAAGCCCTTCCTTCCATCCGCGGACTGGCCTCGGAACTGAATGTCAGCGTCATTACCACGAAACGTGCCTACGAAGAGCTGGAAAAGGAAGGGCTTATCCGCTCCGTAGCAGGCAAGGGCTTCTATGTATGCAAATACAACACTGACTATTTGAAAGAAAAACAGCTGATGATGCTGGAAACGCGCCTTACCGAAGTCATCACCGAAGCCAAGCAGGCAGGACTTTCCTGCGAGCAGCTTACAGAAATGGTTCAGGCACTTTATTAGGCTTTTTTGAAGGGGAATTTTACTATGGAAAATAATATTTTAGAATTTGAACATGTCACCGGTAAGAAAGGAAAATTCCGCTTAAAGGATATCCACTTTGCTCTTCCCGCAGGCTACATTATGGCACTTATCGGTAATAACGGCGCGGGAAAAACCACCTTGATTAATTACATCATGCAAGAAAGAAAAATCTACGACGGAGTCATCCGTATTCAGGGACAGGATATCCGGGAAAACCACGCGTATATCAAAAACATCATCGGCCTTGTCTCTGATGAAAACCCATTTCTTTTAGACCGTACTGCGGATCAGAATGCACAGATACTGGGAATTTTCTACGAGGATTTTGATATGGACCTGTTCCATGAAAGTCTGAAAAAGATGGATTTATCTCCAAAAAAGGTCTGTGGTAAAATGTCCCGTGGCGAATATATGAAATTCCAAGTTGCTTTTGCCATTGCACATCACAGTAAAATCTATCTTTTGGATGAGGTGACTGCAGGCATGGACCCGGTGTTCCGCATCGACTTTTTCAAGATTCTGCAAGACATCATCAAGGATGAACAGGCTTCCGTATTGATGATCAGTCACATTGAATCGGAAGTAGAGCGCAAAACAGATTATGTGGGTATTCTGGAAAACGGCAAAATGATCCGCTTCGGCGAGAGTATGGATGTGATTCCCCAGCTTAGGGAATCCGGGGAGGTGTAGTAATGGAAAAAAAGCTTTATGAAAAAAAACAACAGCAGATTTTAGATGCATTCTTTAAGGAATTTTTCACCTGGAGTGCAGATAATGTGGGCTACTGGATTGTAGCGGGAATATTTATTTTCATTCATGGTATTTTCCTTGCATTTCCCTATCAGATGATGGGAATAGAAGACTCTGATATCACTTTAGTTCAGGTTTTTGCATATATGGGATATTTCATGTATATTACTCCTTACCTACATTTCACAGAAAAGGGAAGAGTCATCAAACTGAAGGAAAAGCTGAAATACTTACCCATCTCTCAGAAACAGCTACGCCTGTACCGTCTGCGCAAGCTACTAATATTCTCCTTAAAGCTATTTGCTGTATTTTTACTTTTACAGCTCTTCTTCTCTTTGGTAGCTTACCACGAGATTACCCTGGGTAATATTTTATATCCCTTGCTTTGCGGTTTTGTTTTTCCTTTTGCACTGAATTCTATTGTTATTATTTTTGAAAATACAGATATCTTAGAATTTGTATCCTGCTTTAATTAATTTGTTTTTGTTGCTTTAGAAAATACGGAGGTCCTTATGTTAAAAAGTCACTGTCTGCAATATATATGTCAGACAGTGACTTCTTTATTTCTTCCTAATTCTCTTGTAAAGGATTCTTACACCCTTCTTCACAAGCTCCAGTACCACAGAGTACAACAGGCACACCACTAACAATACCACCAAAATCAACGGTGCATACTTGAACTGGTATATAAATTTCTGCCACAACATCATGTAGAAGAAAGTATGTACCAGATATATATTCATGGAATGCTTTCCGATAAATTCAAGTACCTTATTCACAAACGGTACCGATGCCAGAAGTACAGCTCCTACATACACCAGCACCAGTGCGATGGGAGCATCTATTAAGTGTAAGTAGCTTATCTTCACTGCAGCATTCTGACGTATCAATATACTTAACACCAAAACCACAATTCCCACAATCCAGCGGACTATGGAGTTCCATTTTAAATTTAACAGCTTGTCCGGCCAGTTCCCGTAAGCAGCCGCCACACCAAGCACTGCGGTAAACAGATACCGTGTCAAATCCTCTCCCATACTCATTACGCCCGGTGCAAACAAAGCCAGTAGTATCACCGGATATCCCACCTTTTTCGTAAGGTACGCCAGAGCAGGTATCAGGAAAATCAGGATGTACGCTAACTCCATATACCACCAGGTCATATTGAGTGTTGGAGTATCCAGAAAAACAGATAACCCTGTCATATCTGTCAAAGCATGTAATACTCCCTGCTTTCCCCTTTCATACAGGGACCCATAATCAAAATAGCTCCACCAAAGCAGGTTAATGCTAAGATACATTACTGCAAAGTTCCCCATTAACGTAAAAAATCGTTTGGTAGCCTGCCTATATGCTTCCTTGGCTGAAATCTCTCCCTGAGCATACAGTCCCTTAGTAATACCATATCCTGTTAAAAATACAAATACCGCCACACAGATATTTCCAAATCCGGTAAACATCAAGAAATCCGAAAGGGCAAAAGGGCTATAATTAACCCCCAGGGAAGTAACCAAATTTTCATTTTCAAACAAGTGATAAATCAGCAAAAAGATGATGGCAAGACCTTTTACTATATTGGTCCTGTCCTTAGTAAATTGCTTTTGCATTTACGATACCTCTTTTCCGGAAAAATATAATCCATACAGGAAAGGAAGACATGCCATGATTGGCAGCGCATATCTGGGATGTCCAAAGAAGCAGGGGGATGCCATGCAGATTAACAGACACACCCACAGGGGCAATGTTGCCACCATATAGTGCTTCCTTCCTTCTCTTCTCTGATAATTTGTGAAGAAAAACAGCGTCCATACTGCCATTCCCACATTTTCCAAAATTCCCAATGGCTCAAAACGGTTCGCAAACCGATAGATAAAAATCAATACCTTATTTGCATCTTTAAATAAACCACCCTGATAAATCACATCATAGGGTGTTTCATAACGAATGACATTGTCCACTGTCGGAGTAAACCAGCCGTACACATGGGCAAAAAACGCCTCAAAATACACTGCAGGATGTTTGAAAAAACACTTAAACCAAGTCATCAGGTAAGAAATCAGCTGACCGGTGGTTGCATCCTTTTTATATGATGCTTTCACTGGGTCTGAAATATCCGGATTATAGGAGTCCGCTATCTGACTGACATTACCCAGTACTGCTTCAATAGCTTCTTTCTCTTCTAGAGAAAGATCATTCTGGTACACCTGTAGATATCGGGCGGTCTGCTGGAAGAAAATTGAAAGAATTTCTCCCTTGCTTCCCTTCGCAGCATCCAGTGCACCGGACAAAAGATTCATGGTTACACTACCGATTACCACGCTGACCCCTACATATACCAAAATACTCTTTATCCTATCTTTTCCCACATATTTTTTCCATGTGAAAAGGATTGCTCCAAGCCCGCTAAGCAGCACCAATGGCATACCATTGTTTCTAAATAAAATTACCGCAATCTGCAAAAGTACAAACACGGACACAAATTTCATGTTTTTCAATAGGGATGGTGTCTCCAGAATCAGTCCGTAACAGACAAAATAACCAATGACAAAGGCGGTAAAGGGTACATCCTTCACTGCGGTGGAAGTCAGATTACTATAAATGGGAGTTACCAAATACAGCACAAGAATTCCCCAAAGAATCTTGCTATCCAGCCTTCTCTTCGCTAATACATCTATGGTAAAAGCAAATGCTGCTGCCAGTAAAAATGTCTGTAACCACACATAAGCAAAAAGTCCAATCTCATAAGAGCCAAACAAACTCATTCCCAACTGAGTGATTCCACCTACCATTAATGTGTGCACCAGCGGATGGTGGGTACTGTACCCTGTCTGAAAAATCACCTGCTCAATCTGTCCGATAACATCCCAGCACAGATTTCCCGGATAACTAAGCAATAAAAACGGAGCGTATCCTGCCACCAAAACTAGAAATGCCTTTAAAAATCCATTTTTATGAAAGAAATTCTGCTTGTCCGATATAAAGCTCTTTTTTCTGATTACGTCTGCCAAAAGATACATGATACTTTGGAAAAACACCGCATATCCTGCAAGGGCCAGCACAAATTTAGTAAAATTCACTACACTTCCAAAACAGTATGACCAATTCCCCACTTCGTGATAGCTTCTACCCAACAGTATGCAAAAACTGAAAAAAATACTAAGTATGCCATAACCTTTTCCCACAGACACCTTGCTATAGAAAAAACAACATACCACAAGTAGAACTACAAAAACGAAATCATAATTTCCCAACAGTTCATATATACTGGCAATAATATAATCAATCTTTGTTTCATAATATGCACTAATTAACGGCGGATGAAAAACCGCCAGAAATGCAAAGGCAGTCAAAAATGCCTTTACCAAACCTACAGCTCTCGTTTTATTCATGCTCATATCCTTTATCACAACTTGTGGTTATCTATATTCTTTACCATCACACAAAATCCGATACCACCGCGGACTTTTCCTTTTTAACTTTATCACACTCCTGTTAATTATTCCACCACAATTCCGTAATAAAAATAAGGGTGCAGTCTTCCACACCCTTACTTTTTATCCATTATTCATATCTTAATGCATCAATCGGATTCATCTTTGCCGCTTTATTTGCCGGATAATATCCAAAGAAAATACCTATCGCCAGTGAGAATAAGAGCGAGCCTACAATACTTCCCGTGGATGGACTTGCCGCATATCCAAGCAGGGAGCTGGCAAAGGAGCCAAGTCCTACTCCTACTACCACACCGATGGCTCCACCAATGAAGCACATTATCATGGCTTCCACGATAAACTGGGTCCGGATGGAGCTATTGGTTGCCCCCAGCGCCTTTCTGGTACCGATTTCTCTGGTTCTCTCCGTGATGGATACCAGCATGATGTTCATCACACCAATACCTCCTACCAAAAGTGCAATTCCTGCAATAACCGAAATAGCTGTTACAATAGTCCCCATCATATCATCCAAAATAGAAACCATGGATGACATACTGAAGGCCATCACGGTAAAGTACTGATTATTCCGATAATATCCCTCCAGATATGCCTCAATTCTTTTTGCCAAATCATCAGAATCCACTCCCACCTTGGATACTATACTAAGGGAGGAGTAATTCTTACTATGGTTAAACTCCTGGGCGGTGGTCAGGGGTATGTAGCACTCTGTTCCGGAGGATGCCCCAAACATGCCGGCAGAATCTTCCTGCTCATACACCCCAATGATGGTGTACTGCACTGCCTCCCCATTTAATTCCGCAGTGATATCCTTTCCCACTGCTTCCTCGTACTCACATTCGTACAAATCCTCCACAAATTTGCTGGAAACAATAGCTACATTGCGCATATTCTGTGTCTCTTCCCCGGAAAACTGCCTTCCAGCCAGCATGGTCTTTTCATTGGCCTTAAAATATCCCCGGCTGGTTCCCAAAATGGAAATGGATGCAGAATTGTCCTTATTTTTTATGGTAGCGGAGCCTACATTTTCACTGATGGAGATGGCTTCAATGGAATCCTCAAAATCACTTATGAGACTATATATAATCTCGTCAGTGAAATAATCCTCTTCTGTCAGCTCCTTCGTTCTCTCGATGGTACCAAAGACAATTCCATTCTCCTTTTCTTCCTTTTCCGTTTCCCTTGGCTGGATGTAAACATTAATATTGTTGGCACCCATGGACTGCATGGAGGTGGACACGGACATGGTCAGAGAGTTTCCCACCGTCATAATGGCGATGACCGAGGCAATACCGATTATGATACCCAGCATGGTCAGCAGTGCTCTGGATTTATTAGCTTTCAGACTGGTTACGGCCATTCTGATATTTTCAAGTAACATTGTCATCACTGTCCCTTACCTGCCCTTTCTCCCATAATGCTGCCGTCCTTGATGGTAATGATTCGTCCGGTTTCTTCTGCAAGCTCTGTGGAATGGGTAATCAGTACAATGGTTTTGCCCTGCTCCTTATTCAGCTTGTGAAACAGGTCCATTACATTTCTACCGGTCTTGGAGTCCAAGGCTCCTGTAGGCTCATCCGCCAGAATGATGGCCGGATTATTTGCCATAGATCGTGCGATAGCCACTCTTTGCTTTTGACCACCGGAAAGCTCCTCCGGCAGATGCTTCATTCGATCCTCCATCCCCACCAGCGCCAAAAGCTCCTGAGCCCGGCGGGTTCTTTCTTTTCTGGGAACTCCCGCATAAAGCATGGGTAGCTCCACATTTTTCAGCGCACTGGTCTTTGCCACCAGATTATAGGTCTGAAACACAAAACCTATCTTTTGATTTCGTATAAAGGACAAATCCTTATCCGTCGCTTCATCAATATCTACACCATCGATAATATATTTTCCCTCCGTGGGCCGGTCTAAAAGACCTATCACATTCATCAGTGTAGTTTTACCGGAGCCGGATGCACCTACGATGGACACAAATTCTCCCTCTTTCACATCCAAGTCTATGCCATTTAGAATCTGAAGTTCATTTGGTTTTCCAATGTAAAATCTCTTGATGATTCCGGAAAGATGAAGAATATTATCATTCTGATTCATTTAGAATCCTCCTCCCATCATCAGTTCAAACATCATATCCTCTTCCGATTCAATGACTTTTATCTTCATGCCCTCTTCCAGACCATCCGCAGCAATCTCTGTATAGTAACTGCTTTCCATCACCACTGTAACCGGAAGCTTGGTAGTGGTAATTCCATCCTCCCCGATTAATTCGATAAATGCATTACCATCCTCATCCTCCTGCACTGCATTATAGGGAACTGTATACACATCCTCGTGCTCCTCAATAATAATGCTAAGGCTCGCAGACATGTCCAGACGAAGTCTGTCATTAGGGGTGTCCACGGAAATACGTACCTTATAAGTCACTCCTGCAGTGGACATTGCTATGTTGGTAGCTGTTGGCGATATAAATATTACCGTTCCGTTAAGCTCCTCATCTCTTGTCGCATCGGTTTTAATTAAAACCTTCTGCCCCAGCTTAATATCACTGATATCGTATTCTCCGATTTCTGCTTCTATCTCAAATGCGGAGCAATCCTGAATGGTTACAACCGCGCCCTGAGCGTAGGTGTCCCCTTCTTCATAATTTACTGCAGTTACAATTCCTGCAAAAGGTGCTGTAAGGCTGGCTTTTTCCAGCTGCTCCTGATACTGCTCCACCTGCTTTTCCTGCGTAGAAGTATCCATACTTAAAGTTGTGCTCTTCTGATTACTTTTTGCAGATTCCACGCTGCTTGCCTGGGTTGCTACCGTATTATCATAGGATTTTACGGAGGAATTGTAAGCATCCGTCATAGCAATGTATGTATCTGCCAGCCCATTTACTACCTTCTCCTGGGCTTCCCGGGAAGCCTTCGCCTGGGCATACTGATTTTCCAAAGCTACTGCCTCTGCTGCCAGCTTTTCATATTTATCATTATACTCTGTCAAGGCAGAATCTCTCTCTTCCACTGCTTTGTTATATTTTTCAAGAGCAGTCTTATAACCGGACGCATTCCCACTGCTTACACTATCCATCTCCTTTAAAGTAGTCTCTGCTTCATTCACCAGAGTCTCCTTTTCTGCCAAATTTGTGGCAAGCCCTTCCATATCCTTTTTTGTATTCTGGTATTTTATATTAATATCATTTTCATTTTTTCTCAGATTATTTAATGCAGTAGCTCCATTATTGTAATCTTTCTTAGCGTCCTCGTAATTATTCTGTGCCTTATCCATACTGGTCTTAGCCATATCCACCTGATACTGCTCACTACGCTGGGCATTCTCCACATTTCTCTTAGCATCATTTCTTGTCAAAGAGTTCCGCTGCTCTGCCACATCCAGCTGCTCCATGGCATATTCCAGATTTTCTTCAATATCGGAGGTATCAAATACCACCAGCTTCTGACCCTCTGCAACACTATCCCCGATTTCTACCAAAATCTCTTTAATCTCTGCTCCGGCCAACTCCGTTTTCACATCCTTGGACTTCACACTTACCACCGTTCCGGTTGCGCCGATACTTTTTATCAAAGAGCGCTTGGAAACCTCATCCGTCTGCATCTGGGTCAACGTCTCCTGCACCGTCACCATGGCCTTTTCCATACTTTGCTTCACATAGAAAAACAATAGAATTACTATCACAACGATGGCAATGATAATAATCCTTTTCTTCCCCTTCTTTCTGTTCTTTAAAGCTGTCATTACATCCTTTTGTTGCCTAACAGAATTTTCTTCATTCATTTTACATATACTCCTCCGAATATTCATTTTTCTGTATATTTATTCTAATACTTTTGGGTCAAATGTGAATAAACATACTATTATTATATTCTTAAAAGAAAATTAAAAGCACTGAGAAATGTATTTTCCCAATGCTTTTTCAACGTTTCCTGCGGGAATCGAACCCACAACTAGCGCTTAGGAGGCGCTTGTTATATCCATTTAACTAAGGAAACCCTTTGCCCTAAGGCAATATTTATTTATCAGGCTACTCCACAGGGAAATTAATCCGGCCTTGCAGCCAGATGAAGCCTTTAAATCTTCGGCCCACCTGTGGTTCACCAAACAAATCCATTTTATTAATAATTACATCAAATGTCAATTCATTACAGCAAATTGTGAGTAAAAATAATTCCTCACCGGTCAACTCATTGGTCCGCTCTTCCATTTTTACGATTTCTCCCAAAATGGAATAGTGGTCACATTCCACACCATAGGGCATGAAGTGGGTATCCACGATGCTGTACACATCTTCCTTGAGAATCTTCTTGGAGATAGTGGTATACATATCCATGTCTTCCATGGTGAGCTTCTCAATGGCATCCTCGTCTCCCCGTCTTGCTGCCACAATCAGCTTGGAACGGTTCATGGATTCCTTACGCACCTGACTTTTCTGAAACTCATCCTTTTTTATAGGCATCATGATAGTGCCACCTAAGGATAGGGCAGATAAAGTAAGAGTAGTGCCACGCACCGGAAGCTTTCCTGCATATTTTGCATTGACATAAGGAATCATATTCTGCAAATAGAAAATCAACGTGATTCCTACATTGATATCATCACATACGCCGGCGTAGGATTCTTTGGCAGCATGACGCTCCACAGATACGTCATCTGTAGAGGTCACACCCTGCCCCTTTAAATAGGGGTAATAATATTCGTAATTGAATTTATCATCTTCATCGAATTCACCACATACGGCGATTCCCATACCGGGAGCAAAGCTTTTGCAAAATTCTCCGAGCATCACGTCTTCTTCATTTAGGGTATACGCTCTCTCATCTGAATTCATCACAATGCTCTTCAGTAAATCTTTCAATTTTTTTCGATCTGTATACTCGCTAAAGCCGATAGCCCGCATAAATTTGTGCAACAGTCCACCTCCTACTCCTCACAAACCCGCACTTCGTGCTTTCGGAGATGTTTCACATCTCGTTTGCTCGGTTTTCGTTAGGCAAATAAAGTCTCAAAAACAAATGTCTACTTCGTAGCCGCTTGTTTTTATCCGACTTTCTTTGCTTTTATTTTAAATATTCCTGTCCACC
>JAFTXD010000163.1 GCA_017461775.1 Lachnospiraceae bacterium | reverse complement strand
CATCGTATTCCCTCTTCAGGTGATTACCGACTATTTCCTTGCCTTCGGAGCACTGGGCCTGTCCGGCTTTTTCTCCAATGCCAAAAATGGGCTGGTAAAGGGCTATATCGCTGCCATTCTGGGCAGATACCTTTTCGCTGTATTGTCCGGCTGGCTCTTCTTTGGTGAGTACGCATGGGAAGGCTGGGCTGCTCTGCCTTATTCTCTTGTCTACAACGGCATCTACATCTTCGCAGAAGCTGCTGTCACTATTATCTTATTATTACTCCCGCCGGTAAAAAATGCCATTTCTTCAGTAAAAAAGCTGGCTTTGGAATAATTGAGGAAAAGAACCCTTTCACAGCCTACGCAGATGTGAAAGGGTTCTTTCATCAAATATCTCACTATGAACTATAGAGCTGCTCCTCGCAGGATTCCAGACTAAAGGAATATAAAACAGCCTTTTCCACCGGCAGCTGCAGAAGGTTTTCCAGAGCTTCTTTATAGTAGCTCATCTGGGCTTCATAACGCTCCCACAGCTGTTTTCCGGTTTCCACACGGTCTGTTTTGTAATCCACCAGAATAATCTTTCCCTCTCGAATGTAGAAGGCATCGATAATACCCTGAATCAGCACCTTTTCCGTGGAAGGAAACTCCTCCTTCAGCCGGTTTGCAGCAATACTGTACACAAAGGGCTGCTCCCGGAAAAGCTTGTTTTCTGTGGAAGCTTCCCACATTTCCCTGGCAAGGGAAGTATTGAAAAATCCACGAAGCTTCTTTATATTCAGCGCCCGGAAATATTCTTCCGACAGCTTTCCTGCTCTTACCTGTTCCTCCAGAAGCACTTTAATATCTGCGCCCTGTCCAAGCACCTTGTCAAAATCCAGAATCTCCATAGCTTTATGGAAGGCATTACCTCTGGTGGTGGCGCTGATGTGTTCCTCCGTAGCCTCGATAAATCCCGGTACAAATTCTTTCCTCTCTTCATCATGCCCAAAGGCTTCATAGGCGGCCTCATCCTTCTCTGCCATAGCTGCCATTTTCAGCTCGGACACACTGGTTTTGGTATGGAGCTGGCTCAGGTTTTCGTGGGCGTAACGATAAGTAAACCGCTCACGCAGCTCTGCAAAAAGCTCCTGGGATACCCACTCCTTAGCCTGCTCCAGCAGATACCGCTTCTCCTCCAGAGTCATCTGCTCTCTGGCCTGCTCCGCTACCAGATTTTCTTCCGTAAGCACATTGACCTTCACCTGCTCCGTGGGCAATACCGGAAGGATAAAATCCAGATAGCCGGAGGCATTCATAAATTCCAGATAGCTCAACCTCTTTTCTCTTCGCTCACGATGCTTCTCCCACTGTGCTTCTGCATTCTTCATGCAGGCTGTCATAATCAGCTTTTCCTTGGGTCTGGTCAACGCCACATATAAAACACGAAGCTCCTCCGCCAGATTCTCCTCCCGCAGTTTCTCAGAAAGGGCCATTCTCCGCAGATTTTTCACCTTGTAGCGTTCTTTATGGTTTACATAATCGGTTCCAATTCCCAAATCCGCATCCAGAAGAAAGCTGCTTCCTGCATCCTGCATATTAAACCGCTTCCCCAGACCTGCCACGAAAGTCACCGGGAATTCCAGACCCTTACTCTTATGAATACTCATAATGCGAACCACATCGGCATTTTCATCCAGCACGTCCGCTTCTCCGAAATCCACATCATACTTTTCCAGCTTTTCAATATACCTTACAAAATGGAACAATCCAAAATAGCTGGTACTCTCAAAATCCGAAGCCTTGGTAAAAAGCATCTCCACATTGGCCTTCCGCTTACTGCCCCCGGGCATACTGGATACATAAGCCAGATACTGATACTCATCCACCAGGGCCTCCAGCAGCTGACGAATAGGCATGTAAATACTATATCCACGATACTTTTCCACCTGCTGCCGGAAATGTCCGCATCTTTCCTTAAGCAGCACATCCTCTCCCTGCTCTGCATAAAAGCCCACATTCTCCCAGAGAGAGCATTTCTTATCCTTACAGCGCACAAGAGCAATCTCCTCTTCGGTAAATCCGCCAAAAAGGGATTTCAGTACGCCATACAGGGGGATATCCTGGGTAGGATTATCCAGCACCCGCAAAAAGGACAAGAGCTCCTGCACCTCTAAGGCACTGAAATAACCGGTCTTCGATGTTATGTAAACAGGAATCCCTTCCTTTTCCAGAACCTTCTTAAACTCCTCGTCCCAGCCACTGTTGGTACGAAGCAGAATCACCATATCCTTATATCTTACCGGACGCAGCTGCCCGGTTCCCTTATCCGTCACGAGAAGCTCCCTTTGCAGCTCCCGGATGCGCTGGGCAATCATCTGAGCCTCCAGCTCCTTGCCGGAAAGCTGTAAAAGCTCACTTTCCTCCTCCACAAGAAGCAGTTCACTCTCCATACCGGGTGCCTCCTCATAGGCAGCCCCCACATACAGAGCCGCCCCCGCATCATAGAGAATGCCCCCCTTCTCCTCGTCCATCAGTCCCTCAAAGATACCATTCACCGTATCAATGACCTCCCTGCGGCTTCGGAAATTCCGGCTTAAATCAATGCGCTGGGTCAGACTGTCCTCGTGGGTGTAGCTGCGCTGCTTATCTAAAAACAAATCCGGTCTTGCCAGACGGAATTTGTAAATACTCTGCTTCACATCTCCTACCATGAAGCGGTTGTATTTCCCGATCTTTTCCCCGGAAATAGCTCCCAGCAGATACTCCTGCACCAGATTGGAGTCCTGATACTCATCAATAAGTATCTCATGAAAATACTCCTGGTACTCCATCGCCACATTACTGGGAAGGATTTCCTCCCCCTCTCTCTTCAGCAAAATCTTCAGTGCATAATGCTCCATATCTGCAAAATCCACCAGCTTCTTTTCCTGCTTTGCTGCCAGAAAACGGTCGTAATATTCCACTGTCACATCCACCAGCTGTCTGACCGCCGGGGCAGATTTCTGCATATGGGTAACTACCGTTTCCAGAGGAAGGACAAAATACTTACTCTGGATGCCTGCAATCAGCTTTTTCAGGGCATCCCGCTTATCCTTGGCCGCCTGCCGCTTGTCTCCGTTTATGGCGTCATCCTTTTTAGAAGAAAGTCTGCCAAAGCGGATGCTGTCAAATGCAAGGGCAAATTGGGTAAGGCTCTGGCAGGAGAGCAGCTTTTCCACCATCTTGCACTCCTCCTCCACCAGCTCACCATACATATAGGGACCGTCCGGCTCCTCACAAAGACGAAGAAGCATTGTATACTCCCTATGAATATCCCGGCTGATTTTCTGCAGATGCTCTACCAAAAGGCGGGCAAAGGGCGCCGCCTCCAGCTCCTCCACCGTGGAAATATTATAATCCTCCTTCCGGGCAAGAAGCCACTGCCTCGGCCATGGATTACTGGATGCTACGGTAAAGAGCTCCCGCACATGCTCCTCTAAAGCCTTCTCCTTTCCGGAAGGGCAGAAAAACTCCACCATCTCCGTAAAATCGGCACTGCGCTCCGTAAAATAGTCCTCCATCAGCCCATCCATCACATCTGCGGAAAGAAGCTTTATCTCTCCTTCATCTGCGATACGGAAGGCCGGGTCCAGCCCGATTTCATTAAAATGATTCCGTAAAATATATAAACAAAAGCTGTCGATGGTAGTAATCTGTGCATTGTGAAGCAGGGTTGCCTGCCTTGCAATATGCTCACTTTCCGGATGCTCCAAAAGCGCACCTGCAATTCCTGCCGAAATACGTTCCCGCATCTCTGCGGCTGCTGCCTTGGTAAAGGTCACAATTAACAGTCTGTCAATATCCACAGGCTGCTCCTCATTACATACCATGCGGATAATACGTTCCACAAGCACAGCAGTCTTACCGCTTCCTGCCGCCGCAGAAACCAGAATATTACGCTTATGAAGGTCGATGACCTTCTGCTGGTCCGGCGTATATGAAAATCCCATGCTTAGGTCTCCTCCTTCATTCTTTTCAGTACTTCTGCATCCCCGTGCTTCTCCAGAGAGCGCTTCTCATATCCTGGAATCCCTGGTTCAAAGCCACACACCTTTTTATAGCTACAGAAGGTGCAGGCGCTTCTATCCCCCTGCTCATAGGGACTGCATTCCTTATGCCCCTCCAATATCTCCTTCCCGATACTGCGCACCTTATGGCTCACATACCCGGATACAATTTCCAGCTCTTCACTGCTCATGACACTGGAGCGGGCTCCCAGGGTGCCATCCTTCTTTTTCTCCACGGGGATACTGTCGGACTTATTTCCCACAAAACGGTCCAGTCTGTCAATGATATCCTCCCTGCTGTTGACCACACCCTTGGTGCGAAGCTCCATCAAAATCCGCTGGTTCAATTCCTCCGGAGATTCCTGTCCATCCACCTCCACCATGGGGTCTGCCACATGGTAATACAAAATGGCTGCGGGAACAATATTTTTCCCCGGATGCCGCTTTGCTTCCAACTCCAGGGCGGCATTCATATACACCACCAGCTGCAATTGCAGACCATGATATACCGCAGCCAAATCAAAATGCTTGTCCCCGGATTTATAATCAACTACCTTTACATACACATTTTCCGCATCCTCTGCCACATCAATCCGGTCGATACGTCCCATCAGGTGCATCCGCTCCTGCTCCGACAGTGCAATACTTACACTATCCAGATTCTGGGCATATTTAAAGGATACCTCGTGTCCCTCCGGCACAAATTCTCCCTTTTTCAGCTGATTTTGCAGCACACACACACTTCGGGATAGAATCCGCTTCATCCGGCCGATGGCGTACTCATTCCGGGCACTGCTGTAAAGCACGCTGGAGCCGTACTGGGCCGCCATATTGTCCATGGCCTTGTTCACCGCCTCCACACCAAACTGCTCCGGAAAATCAAACCAGGTATAGTCACTGGCATCCAACTGCTTTGAAAAGTCATCCAATACGCCGTGGAATACGTTACCCATGTCCACTGCCTCAAAACCAAATTCTTCTCTCTCCTGTAAGGAAAGGCCATACTGCAAAAAATGCCGGTAAGCGCAGGCCGCATAAGCCTCCAGTCTGGTCACACTATTTTCCAAATGCAGTCCGTATAACGCCCGGGATACCGCCTTGGACAACCCACTGGCCTGATACCGCAGAAAAGCCGCATTTTTCAATGTTTCTGCCAGCTCTCTGTAGTCTTCATTCTCCCCGTATGCCTGATACAGGGTAAAAAGCTCTTCCCGAGAAAACTTTTCCGCTCCAAGAGCCACATACTCCCGCAATCCCTCTGCCAGATAGGGAATTCCCTCCTTTGGTGTCACAATGCGCTCCATAAGCGTTCTGTCCGTCAGACTGACCACCGGTATCTGAGGAAAAATACGCTTCATAATATCTATCAGATAGGCCGGGCGCAGCCCCTTCCCGTCGCTGCCCACCTTTGCATAGGACAAATACAATTTCTCCGAGGGTTTGGTCAGATTCAGATATAGATAAAATCTCTGGATAAACATCTGCTGTCTGGGGGAAGGTGCCAGCTCCAAATCCGACTCCCGCAAAAATTCTCTGTCCATATCGGAAATAATACCGCCCTTAGAAGCATTTTTCGGAATATTTCCATCATTCACTCCAAGGAAAAACAGGTATTTCACCTGCTTTAGGCGGGTTCGCTCCATATCTCCCACCAGGCAGCGGTCCACATTCTGGGGAATGGTTCCCACCTCGATTTCCCCAAATCCTGCCTCCAGTATATCTAAAAACTCCTGTCTGGTGATTTCCTCCTCACCAAGCAGACCATGTATCTGCTGAAGGAGCTCCATCACCAGCCGGTAAATCTGCTCATATTCCTTGGCTCTGGTCAGATTCCCCTGCCCGGTAAACTGCTCCGCCATGGTAAACAGCTTTTGCTCCACTTTACTTTCTGTCAAAAAGCTGTACAACTGCAGCACATGCTGCTCTGCCGTCTGCTTATTCTTACCCCCTAAGGCTTCTACCCCCTCTACCACACGTCTGCGAAGGGCATTCATGGCCTGAAGTGCCTCTTCCTCCTGCCCCATAGCCGCCGTTTTATGGGTAAACTCCTGATGCCAGCTTTTCCTGCCCCGGATGCCGGTAGAAATCACATAATTCTCCAGCTCATCCACCTCATCCGGCGTAAAATCCGCCAGACCGCTTCTTAGGTAATGAAATACCACTTCATAGGAAAAATCCCGGATAAAAAGCTCCAGCGCACTCTTTATATACTCAATCATAGGATTTAAGGAAAGCAACCTTGTCTTATCAATGTAGCAGGGAATCCCCATATCCGAAAATTCCGATTCAATATACGGTGCATAACCATCCAGATTGCCACAAATCAAAGCGATATCACGATATTGCAAATCCTTGCTGCGTACCAGCTCCTCCAGCACCAGTCCCACCTGATGCACCTCTTCTCTGGGAGAAGCGGCCTCTAAAAGACAGATATCCTCCTGCACCTCTCCATAGGGCTTAAATCCCGTAGCAAACAGGGATTTTTCCAGATGAGCCAGAGGCTTACTTAAGGCAAATCTGGCTCCACCGGGCACAAATTCATCCCTGCCCCGTTCCACCCTGCGCTCCGTGGCAATACGAGTTAAATCCTTCACCGTCTTCTGACTTAGATGAAACAAACAGTGCTCCCCGCTTACCTCATAGGGAGACGCCCCTTCTCCCAGCGTCAGTGTCACAATGGTCTCCTGTGCCAGGGACATGATTTCCCCAATAAGCCGGTTCTGGATAGGAGTAAATCCGGTAAAACCATCAAATACCACCACGCTTCCGGGAAGTATCTCCGATTTATGCAGCGCCGCTCTAAGAAGGTCCAGCCGCTCCTCCGTGGTAATAAAATGCCCCTGTATATACTCCATAAAACTCCGATATAACAGTTCCAGATCCTTTAACTTTAAGCTCAGCGCTCCCCGTTTTTCCGCAAAAGAAATCAGTCCCTGCATATCTGCCACAGAGATTCCGTACTGCATAAACTCCGAAATGGCACTCTTCACCTCATGAATATAGCCCTGCTTATGCAGATGTCCGCCCAGCACGGGAAGCTTATCCTTTATGGTTCCGGCCACCCGCTGCAGCACCAGACTCTTTCCCGTATCATCCAGCGTCGGCGTGTCACCGCCCCCCACCTCTTCAAAGATACGGTGGGAGAGACGACCAAAGCTCAGCACATCAATATTCATAATGCCGCCCCGCTCACTGGCAAGGCACAAATCCTTCTGGGTCTGCATGGTAAACTGATCCGGCACAATAACCAGAAAATTGGTTCCCGGCTCCTTATGGGCCCTTTCCAAAAGTTCTCTATAAAGCTTGTAGCTTTTTCCTGCCCCTGATGGGCCAAAATAAAATCGAAGACTCATATCATCCGCTCCTAAAATCACTATCTACAGTGTACCATACCCCTTCCGTTTCCACCACAAAAATTCCATTGACAAAACCTCCCTCTGTGATATAATGCACCATACAGACAGTTCGAAACCATCCTGTCTATAAACAAAACTATGGGCAATTATATGGTATTATTGCGCCCTTAGTGGGCGTATTTTTTTTGCCCCGGAAAGGAAATCATGAATCGTTACAGTATTATCCACGAAAAAAATCCTCGGGAAATTGTGCTTCTCCGCGGTAGGGGCTGCCGTTGGCGCAGATGCAGCTTTTGCGATTATCACCTGGACAGCAGCACCGATGAAAAGGCAAATTTTGAACTAAATAAAGAAGTACTGTCACAGGTGACCGGCATATACCAGCATCTGGAGGTAATCAATTCCGGCAGTTTCCCTGAGCTGGATGAGCAGACCATGTGTGAGTTACTCGCCATTTGCCGCGACCAAAAAATTCATACCCTGCATTTTGAATGTCACTACCTTTACCGTAAGAGCATTCCTGCTCTGCGGGATGCCTTTGCCAAAGTGGGGACAGATTTGAAAATCAAAATCGGTGTAGAGAGTTTTCATTATGAATTCAGGGAACACTTTTTAAAAAAGGGAATTTCAGAAAAAAATCCGGAAACAATTGCAGAAAACTTTAATGAATGTTGCCTTTTATTTGGACTTACAGGGCAGACTATAGACAGCATGATTACAGATATTGAAACAGGACTTACTTATTTCGAAAGGGTCTGCGTCAATATTTTTGTAGAAAATAGCTCCTGTATTAAGCCTGACAAATCGGTAACCCGCGCTTTTACAGAACATGTTCTACCACTATATATATCCAACGAACGGGTGGATATCTTGCTAAACAATACCGACTTTGGTGTGGGAGAATAAGGAGAAGTGTTATGAGAAATGAAATTTTACTGATAGGTTCCGTACTGCTAATCTATGGTATGGTGTTAATTGCTTACAAGCTCTTTGGTAAAAATGGGCTTTTTGCCATGACCGTTCTCGCCACGGTTTTTGCCAATATCGAAGTATTAATCCTGATTGAAGGCTTTGGAATGTCTCAGACTCTGGGCAACGTTATGTTTGCCTCCACTTACCTGATTACTGACATTTTAAGCGAAAACGAAGGCAAGGAATATGCTGCCAGAGCCGTCTGGCTGGGTGTTTTCACCTCTGTAGCCATGCTGCTCTTCACCCAGTATTTCCTGCTGTATACCCCCGCAGAAGCCGACTGGGTGACCCCACACCTTCGCGCCATTTTCTCCACTACCCCCAGAATGCTGCTGGCCAGCTTTACAGGGTATGTGATTTCCCAGCGCTTCGATGTGTGGCTTTATCATCGTTTCTGGGAGTTTACCACCCAAAAAACAGGCGACAAAAAAAGGCTGCTCTGGCTCCGCAACAACGGTGCCACCCTGATTTCCCAGGTTTTGAACACGGCCCTTTTTACTCTTATTGCTTTTGCCGGCTGGTATGACGGAGAAACCCTGCTTTCCGTCATGCTCTCCAGCTACGTAGTCTATATCTTTACCAGTCTGCTGGATACCCCCGCGGTATACCTGGGCAGATGGATGAAATTTAACGGTATGATACCGGAATCATAAAGTTTCCGCTTCATATCCTCCGGCTTTCCCCACCATGGTACAATACATGGGAAATGCAAAGAATAATATCAGCACATAACGAACCAACGCTATAGGTCCCAGTAGCACCGTTCCGAAATTAATCAATATGGGAAGCAGCACCAGCATCTGACCATATTTTTTATTCTTCCACTGATACAGAAAAAGAGATAAATATAACACCAGATACCAGCCCGGACTGAGTATCAAAAACATTCCCGGAATGGACTGTACCTCCTTTTCATGGGAAATTGCTTCATATACCTCATGAAAGGCAGGCAGCAGTACATTCTCCGTACCGGGCTCACTCACCTTATAATCAAAATAACTGCTTTTTCCATAGACATCCTGGTATCCATCAATAATCGAAAAAGGATACCAGAAATCCACCGAACCTATTAAAAAAGAATTGATATAGGACAATGGATTTTTTACCCCCGTCTCCAGCCAGAAACGGAAAAATTTGCCCGGATTCTGCTCAAAAACCTCCTGCTGAAATCCCACTTTTACATAATCAGAAACCGTGGAACGATACAATTCCCAGTTCTCCTGTGGAACGATGGAATACATATATTCCAGCTCCTGATCCGAAAAAGAGGCCTTGTCATAATGATACACTCTGGCAAGCTGCTGCAGGGGCACTGACAACATTTCTGCCTTTCCTCCCGGCGTAACTCCCAGCACACTATAGAATGGTCCAATATATAATCCGTACACTGCCAGCACCGCCACACACAAGAGCAGATACTTTTTCCACCTTTTTCTACATGCAAGAACACTTACCAGCAATGTGCATAAAACAATATATAGGCCATTGTTTCTCATAATCATCGTAAAGATGGAGGATAACACAAATACGGCCATCCATCTCTCATTTTCAAAGAAAACTTCTCCCTGCAAAGCCAAACGATATACACTAATGATAAACAGCAGGAATGCAGCGGTAAATAATGTATCCTTTGTTCCGCAAATAGCAAACAGCTGCACCACCGGTGAAAATCCATAGAATAAAAAGGCAAACACTCTTAACAGAGGATTAACTCCCCGTTCCCTCAGAAATCCAATGGTATACGTAAGAGCCCCTGCCAACGCCGCCATCTGCAAAAAAGTGCATATGGCAATGCCCAGATTATAGCTTCCAAGCAGCCGATATACCCCTTCCACTATTCCTCCCAGAAAAAGGACATGGAGCACCGGATGATGGGCAGTCAGCTGTCCTGAATATATCTGCATCCACTCATCGTAGGCATCATAGGAAAAGACTCCGGGAAATATGGAAAGCCACGCCGGGAGCCAGCAAAGCAGTAGCAGAAGCATTATCCCCGGAAACCGGAGCCTGCTTTCCACTCTTTCCACCAATGCCGCAGCCCTTACCAGAAAAGTATATTTTCCCTTTTCAAGACTAAGCTTACCATCCGCTATCTTCCAGAATATATAGAGCAAAACAGTCAAAAGAAGAGCTATAAACAACCACTGCAAATAAAAACTCTTATCCAAAAGATCCAATGTATAGTTTATGTCAAGGCTTTTTCCGGCGACCAGACAAAAACTGATTCCCAGGCCACCGATTGCCGCAAAAACGACGCTTCTCTTTTTCATCCGCTACGATGCTCCTTACATACAAAATCTCCAATATTTGGTGCTTTTCATCATATCATAGCTGATTTCCTTTTACAATAAAGCCTACCGGAAATTATTATACTCCATTCTTTCCAAATTTTTAAAAAACTTGTAAGAAATATAGGTCTTTTTTTGTAAAAAAAACTTGTTATACTATAAACAAATAAAATAAATGAGGAAAAAGACAATATGGAAACAGAAAAGATACTTGTGGTGGATGATGACAGGGATATCGTGGCCACCCTGCGGATTCATCTGGAAAGAGAAAACTATACCGTCTTCTCCGCCCACGACGGCTATGAGGCATTAGATATATTAGAAAAAGAAGAAATACACCTAATCCTTTTAGATGTGATGATGCCCCATTTAGATGGCTTCTCGGCACTGATGAAAATCCGGGAAACCAGAAATATCCCGGTAATTATCATGTCTGCCAAAACGGAGGATACGGATAAAATTCTGGGCCTGACCATCGGCGCGGATGATTATATCTGCAAGCCCTTCAGTGCCAAGGAGGTGCTGGCCAGAGTAAAGAGCCAGCTCCGCAGATATATGAAGCTGGGCGGTATTCATACCCCCACTGCAGATGTCATACAAATCGGGAGGCTTTGCTTTAACTATACGGAGCACACCCTTACCATCGACGGGGAGCCAGTGCGCTTAACTTCTACAGAAACCCGGATTCTGGAGCTTCTCATGCGGCATGCAGGGCGTATCTTCTCTGCGGAGGAAATCTACCGTGAGGTCTGGAAGGAGCCCATTGCCTATAACGGCGAGAAAACAGTGATGGTACATATCCGAAGAATTCGTGAAAAAATCGAAATCAACCCGGGAGAACCGGAGTATTTAAAGGTGGTGTGGGGAATTGGATACAAATTTGAAAAAAAGTAAATTGATTAGAGCATTTATCTACAGATTACTTCTGGTCTCTTCCTTAGTGACCATGCTTGCATCAGGCATCTTCGGCAGGGAAGCACTTGTAAATGTGGTTAAGGAGGGACCCGGAATTCTTACCGGCGATATTTATTATCTGACCGAAATGCGAGAATATATGGCTGACCTTTTCCAAAATTACATGATTTCCCATGTGGGCGTGGCAGATGACCAGGGATATGCCCTGACGGATGACAGTGCTTACCGCTACGAGCTGGAATGTAACCAGAACTTCGTTTACAGCATGAAAGGAACTTTTAACACAGTGGTATACCATTATCAGAAGCTCCATAACGGTAACACCCAGCTGGCCACCTCCCAGGAGGGAAATATCGACTTTCCACTTTACTCCGAAAATGACGGACACCTGCTGGAAACGGATAAATTCCGCAGGGCTATCTACTGGGACGGCCCTTTGGGTCAGCTCCGCTTTTTTGACAAAGTATACAACCATCCCCAGCCGGGTAAGGAATACTTATCTCAAACTGACTACAGCCCCCAGTGGGATGAAGCTACAAACACCCGCTTCGTGCTTGGGTATAAGGAAGCAGACAACTATTCCAATAATTTATTTCTGGATATGCAAAGAAAGGCCACTAGCTACCAGCAGGTGCTGATTCTCTTTCTCAGCTCCGCTGCCTTGTTTGTACTCAGCGGACTGCTCTGCCTGTTTTCCACCAGGAAATTTGCCCTTGCAGCCAGAGCCTACAGCAGCCTCAGTAGACGCATCCTCATGGAAGGAAAGCTGATCATTGCCGCAGCAATGCTGTTTCTCTGGCTGGATCATGACCTCAATTACACCATGGCTCCCTTAGAGCTCAGAATGGGGTTATATCACTGGCTTTGGATATACTATCCTGTTACCATCATTTTATACCTGCTTTGGCTGGATTTACGTGTGGGCAAAGCTGACTGTCTGAAAAACAGTATTCTCTACAAATGCTTTGACGTGCTGAGAAGCTGGAATACAGCGCTACCCTGGAAGAAGAAAATGCAGAGAGTATGTCTGGTACTGGCCTTCAGTACTGTTGCAAATGCAGTCTCCATACTGCTGCTCCTCAGTATTTTCGGCATTATGGGCAATGCCCAATTTACCATCATTATTCTGGCACTGTGCATCCTTTTTATATGTCAGTGGTTTGCCGTGTCCCGTTTACACCGGTTTATTCAGGACACCGCCCATCTCCTTGGGAAAATCGACTTACTGGCGCTGGGGCAGCCCACCGGTGGTATGCGGCTGAGCAAGAACTCGCTTCTTGCCCCCTCTGCCCTTGCCATCAGTGATTTGGAAAGCGGCATCGAAAAGGCCGTAGAACAGGAGAACAAGTCTAACCGCATGCGTGTGGAGCTGATTACCAACGTATCCCATGATTTGAAAACACCGCTGACCTCCATTATCAACTACGCGGATTTACTCAGTGAGGAACAGCTCTCTCCCCCTGCCGGAGAATACGTGGAGGCCCTTCGAGCCAAGGCGTACCGGCTGAAAAAGATGGTGCAGGATGTGTTTGAGCTTTCCAAAGCAACCACCGGCAATCTTCCGGTAGAGCAGAGCAAGCTGGATCTTTCCAAGCTGGTAAAACAGACCCTTGCAGATATGGATGAGGAGCTTTCTGTCAGCAATTTGCAATTTAAACTGAAAATCTCCAAGGAACCTTTATTCATTCTGGCCGACGGCGAAAAAATGTACCGTGTATTCCAGAATCTCCTGGTCAACGCCATGCAGTATTCCCTCCCAGGCTCCCGTGTGCATATTTCACTGGAGGAGCAGGAAGGCTGTGCCGTAGCCAAGATGAAAAATGTATCCCAGGAGGAAATGAACTTTGACACGCAGGAAATCGTTGAAAGGTTTGTAAGGGCCGATGCCTCCCGCACCAAGGAAGGCAGTGGGCTGGGACTGTCCATTGTCCAGAGCTTTACCCAGGCCTGCGGCGGCGAATTTTCCGTTAGCACGGATGCTGACCTCTTTACCGCTACCATTCGTTTTCCGCTGATTTCCGAAGAAGAAGGAATTACCAATGCGCAGACATCTGAAGAAATTTAATCTCTTTTCTGAGAGGGTTCTGGTTGTACTGGTCTCTTTTGTGACCCTCTTTTTACAGCTCATATCCTTTGTCACCACCTGGAATGGGGCAAAGGTATATCTGGACGGAGTATTTCCCTATGCTTCTTTACTCTTTGCCGTAGCAATTCAAGCTACGGCATACTTTTTCAGCAATTCCCTGAGAAAGAAGAGAAGCCTTTTGATAATACTGGCTCTGATGGTGGCACTTTGCTGCTCTACCTACTACTCCTACATCGGAATTTACAATTCCGTAAATTCCCCCCTGACTTATTTGCAGGAAAGATACACACAGATTAGTGACTCTCTGACCAGCCGGTACGATGAAGAAATGGAATATAAGCTGAGCGAAATACGCACCACCATCTCTGACACCATTTCCGGGATTATCCGGCAGCACCAGATGCTCTGTACGGATTTGGAGCAGACAAAAACCTGCCTTGCGGCACTGTCCTCCATGGAAAATGACATCTCCACCGGAATGCGTGCTCCCAGCAGGTCTGCCTATGCCGACTATGAGGAATATCTGGCTGCCTATCAGGCCTACATCGATGCCAAGTCCTCCGGCAATAATCTGGAGCAGTCCCTGTCCCGGGAGGGCATCCTTGCCTCCTATGGTTTCTCGGATTTGGAACAGGTAAACAGCAGGCAAAGTGAAATCACCGGTAAGCTGACCACCCTGTATTCCCTACTGGGTATCACCACCGGCGAAGAACTGGGAGCAGCACTTACCTCGCTCTCCGGGCAGATTACCATGCAGATACAGAACGCTTCTCTGGGCAAGGCTCCTACGGCGGATCTGCAAAATCAGCTAAATGCCTTGCTTCAGGCGGCCTCCCTGCTCCAAAACAGCACGTTCTCTGTAGCAGAAATGACAAGCACCTTAACCCGGTGTGCAGACCTTTCTTCCGCAGATTTTATGGTCTCCTTTACCACACTGGCAGGAGAGACTCCACAGCTAAAGGATGCTATGGATATTAAAGGGCGACTGGACAATGAAATTATGACAGCGCTTCTGAAAATAAATAAACTTCTCCCGGATAAGGAACAGATTTCCCTTTCGGAGGAAGGTTACCGGATTACCGACCTGTATTTTGTACCCATCATGGCGCTGACTGCAGAGGAGACGAAGCAGGCCGGCCTGCTTAGCCTTGCCATGGCAGGACTTGTGGATGGACTATCCCTGCTGTTTGCCCTGTCCCTAACGGGGAAAAAGCCTCTGTGGAACAAGCGCCTTTTGCCCACAGCACCTATGGATGAGCGCTATATTATGCAGATATACGCTTCTCTTCCGCCGGACGACACCTACCAAAATGGTTTCCGTAGGTTTTTGCAGTGCTTTACTCCCAGTCCGGAAACGGAGGCCCAGGGCTACATGCTCCGGGCTTCCACGGAAGAGCTTTCCTCCTTTTCCCTGCTGTCCGCCCTTCTTTGCCAGATTAATCTGGCGAAAATCCTTAGGGACGAGACTACCGGCAAGGAATACCTTTTATTAAAGGCAGGCTTTGTGTTCTGGGTAAATGATATGATTTATCAGGAGCTTTCCGAGATTGGAGGTATGCCATGAATTACTTAATCATTCCCTTTCTGGTACTTCTGCTGCTTTGCTTCGAGCGGTACCTGAAAGGAAGAACCTTTCTCATAAGACTTCGGGAAAATATCTGCGTGAGGTGGTGTATCAGCCTGCCTTTCGCTCTCCTTGGAGGTATCATCAGCTATCATATATATGGCTACGAGCTTACAGCGCCCCTGTCTCTGGGGCTGCTGGTTATACTGATACTGTATCTGATACTGGCACTGCTTTTCATTGCCCTCAGCCCCTCAGGCTACCGCAGGCTTTTTGGCAAAACCTCCCCGGGAGAAGAACAACTTCTTTACGCAGAATACCGGTTCAATCACTCCCTAGAGCTATTGAAGCAGTTTTTCTTTCTGCTGCTGTTTCTCATTCCCCTGCTCTTTGGAGGGTATGAGTTCCTTCGGACAAGGTATCCGCTACCCGCTTTACTGGAAGAGGCCTATCTTATCGGCGGTCTTTATTTTGTAGCCTTTTGCATCCTGTTTCCCATTTCTCTTCGTCAGAGCATCTTCTGGCTGCGACAGCTGCAAAAAGTGCCCCAGCCTTACGAAACGCAGCTTTTACTGGAAGAAAATACACGCTTGCAATATTACCGAAAAAACCGGAAAATATAGAGGAACTATCGCAATTAAAATCAAGCGGGAGACTTTTCCGTTCTCTATAATAACCTTATAGTCGTTGAAAGGAAATGTAAGGATGTACCAGTGGCACAAGAATATTCAGAATATCGTAGATGAAATTGACCTATGTATCAAAGGACAGAATGATGATGTATTGACCTTAACGCACCTGGCACAGAAGCTGGGATATTCGGAATACTATATTTCCCACAAATTCAGGGAAATTTCCGGTATGAAGCTTCGGGACTATCTGCGTTATCGAAAGCTGGCCTTTGCCTTAAAGCAGCTTCGGGACACAGACAGGGGAATTTTGGATATCGCCCTGCAATATGGCTTCTCTTCCCATGAAGCCTTTACCCGCGCCTTCAAGGAAGCCTATGGTATCACGCCCAAAGAATATCGGGAAAAGCCCATTCCGGTGGTACTTCGTACTATTATCCGGCCTTTTGACTGCTATATTACAGAGACAGGAGGAAATGGTATGTCAGAAACAACATCGGATGTAAAAGCTTATTTTATCACGATTCCCGCACATAAATTTTTACACATTAAGAATTATGAAAGCATTGGATATTGGGACTTTTGGCAGAAACAAAGTCTGATTCCCGGACAGGACTGCGAAACCATCTGCGGCCTGCTGGACAGCATCAAGGGTAAGCTGGACGATATGGGCGGCGACGGAGCCGACAGCAGCAGCGGGCAGATTATGGCTTATATCAATGAGCCGGACGGCAGAATCTGCAGCTGGGGAATCCCCCTTGCCGAGTGCTATGGGGTACGCCTTCCCGCGGATTATGATGGGGAAGTACCTCCCCAGATGCTCCTTATTGATGTCCCCGAAGGGGAGTACATCGTATTTGAGCACGGCCCCTTTGATTTTGAAACGGAAAACCATGTGGTTGAAGCCAAAATCGAAAAGGCCATGCAGGAATTTGACTATGCCTCGTCTGGCTACTGCCTGGATACCGCACCCGGCAGGGTATTTTACTTCTACCATGATTGCAGCCGCTTCTGGAAATATGTGCGGCCGGTGAAAAAATCGTAAGGAAAAAGCCCGAGAAAAGTTCTCTCGGGCTTATTTGCTCAAGCTACTCTGAGCCATTAACAAGCATTATATTTTATCCTCTCGTTCAGTTAAATATTTCCACTCTTCTAATTGATGTTCCAATACCTCTTCCCTATTCCTTTGTTTGCTCATCTCTTCCTCACCACCTATTCACTATGGATATAGTGTAAACTTCTAGCTTTCCCTATCCTTTTCTCATCTGCTAAATCCAATCGGTAACCGATTCGTTCAATATCACAGGCACTCCTTAATAGCTCTTTCAGCTCCTCCCAAGTCTGCTTAACACTTTTTCCTTCTTTTTCCAAATCTGCTCTGCTATATTGAGAGTATTTCTCCATAAGCCCCCAATACATATTAGTCATAATATGTACAAGTTCATCCTTCTTTGCAAAAATATCATCATGCCTTCCAACTCTAAAAGTTTTACCCCTATACGCATAACATCGCCTTTCCCTAAACTCATCATAATGCAATATAGTTGGCACAATTTCACACCCTGTCTCTTTTGCCAAGCGCAAAATACCAATATTAATGTCTTGCACCAACCAATTCTCTGAATTATGCCCATCTGCCAAATGCCTTTCATCAGCCAGTCCGTCATCGGCAAGGTTCCAATAGCCCTCTGGGTAAATAATGATATTACCGCCGTGTTCAATTATCCATTTCATTTTTGCATACGCAGCTTTTCGACTGGAAATATCATCTCTTTTTAGCAAAATCATTCCGTATGCCCACAGTCCGATACCATTTGTAGTTTCAAGTGCCAGATATGGATTTCCAAATACGATATATGCACTTTCTCCTACAGCATTTGCACCGAGAACAATATCATCTGCCTGTCTGTGATTTATTGCAAAAATCCGCCCTTTCTTTGTTCGCCCCAACTTCTCTCGTTTATCAATTATCAACCTATATTCTGTCTGTGTCAGATAAAGCATCCTTAGTAATCCGGCGAATAACTTGCGTATCTTTATTCCACTTTTTGAAATAGTCCTTTCTACATCATTTTTCAGAAGGAATTTTACACTGTGACTGGTTCCTTTTATAAAATCTTTTACAACTGTTCGTACTACCATGCAACGCCTTTTCTCTTATAATCCTTGGACTCTATCCTCGATTTCTCAACCTCTCCAAATCCCTCTTAATTGCCAATAACTCTCTATCTGTCCTATCCCTAAACATTCTGCCATCCACAAGTTCTTTAGTAAATCCGGCACACTCTGCAAGTCTTTCCTGCACAAACTTTTCATGATAACCATCTGGGATTTCGGCTCTCTTTTCTCTTGGTAGATACTCCCATATCTCCCATTTGAGTGTTGCCAACATATCACGCAATATCTGTACTGCAACACTCTCCTCCGTATCTGCAAAGTCCATTTCTTCTCCAACACTGAGCAAGAAATGCTTGCCTCTTTGCTCTATTGCAATCGGTATGATTGGAACATTACATTCCTTGGCTGCCTGCACTGCTCCCGGGAAGATTTTCATCATGGGAAGGCTTTCCGTGAGATTCCAAATAGCTTCCGGATATATCAGCATAGGAATGCCTTGTTTGAGTGCTTTTAGCATAAATTTGAAACTGTTCTGCCTATCTTCCTTATCACTGGTATCAACCCACAGTACTCCATTTGCTCTAAGAAAATAGTCATCCACTGTTGCATACATAAGTTCCCAATCTCCGGCAAAAGGGTATGCAAAGATGTCACATGCTTCTACTAGCATTTCATAATCAAACTTGCCGATATGACTTATTGCATAGATTACTGTTTTGTTACTTTTCGCATCTACTCTTTTGTCAGTCACAAACTCATAAGTTAATCCCGACAGTTTACTCTTTACTCGAAGCAGAAACATCAAAATAGGATGGGCACGTCGATGAACTTCCACACCTTCAATTGGCTTGTCCGATGTAACTAACTCCGCCTTCTTTTGCTTGTATTGTGTTATCTTTTTTCGTATGTAACGATTAGTGATTGTGTTTTGGTCTGTTAATATCATCTTGTTTCCCTTTGTAAAGTGTTTCTACTGATTGTTACAAATGTTTACGAACCAATATTTCACAATGTTTCAAACAATAACCTCATTCTCGATATATACATTGCTGTTCAGCGATTCGGTCATAAAACTTAACCGCTTCTATTTCTGCATTAATAATCTGTTGCCAATATGCTATTCCAGCATCTCCGTGAGGAATTGTCACAGGATTATTTTTAGATTCATATTCCATAAGTTTCCATTTCAGCGTAGCCAATTCGTCCCTTAACCTTTGTATTCCTTCCGCCCCCTCTAACAGTTCCGAATCAATTGCCTGACCGATAGATGAATATACTCCGTCGCCACCTTTAAGTGTGGCAATAGGTACAATCCAAGCATTTGTCACCTTTGCAACATCTAATATCCCTGGGTATAAATTCAATACTATTTTGTTCGGTGAATTATTCCATGTACCTTCTGGAAAGATAGCAACTTTAGCACCGCACTTCAGTGCATAAACCATTTTGTTTTTGGATGCTCTTCTGCTCTTTTTGTCAAAACGATCTACTAAAATCATTCCCGTTACAAATGCACAAAAACCATCAATACTCCTCAATGCTTGTTTTCTATTTCCAAACAATACATAAAAATCCTCACCTACCGTTAATAAAGATGCCAAAAAATCTTCCTTAAACCCATGAGTACACGCAAATATTACCGGTCTGTCTTTCGGTATCTCTTGTTTTTCAACAATAATTAATTTTAAACCATATAACCTACTACCTACATAAGCAATCAACGGAAATATTCTCTGCCGGAACTTTATACCAAATCTTGAAAGTGTCTTTTCTGGTTCATCCCTAAGCAAAAACTTTAGGAACGGATTTTCCCACTCTTTAGTCATTTCGCTTCTCCCATATACAGATATTTTATTCTTTTATATACCGCGCATTTATTTAGCACCGAATTCCATGCACACGATTTAATCGTTCAACTTCTTCTGTTTGAAGCAATTCTCCCCATACATCTCAAGAAACATCGTTAATATGATGGAACATAGAGCCCCCCTTTGCTATCACATAATGGATGCTCATTCAAAATATGTAATTCCTGTTGCCTCTGCCTACGTTGATTCTTCATAATCGCCATTAATAAAGGATGCAAACAATCAAATATCTTTTGCTTAATTCTCAATTAGTTCCGCCTCCAGTGCCCTTATATCCGGCTTTCCTACCTTCGTCAATGGCATAGCATCCTTAATAAATATCTTCTTTGGTCTTGCATGTTCCGGAAAAGCTTCTTCGCAATAAGCTTCCACATTCGCAATCACCTGCTCTGATGTATATTCTACGTCCGGTACAATAAAGCAAACCGGCACTTGGAAACCATCATGTTCACTATCTGGAATTCCGCATATTGCAACTTCACGAACACCATCTACTTTGGAAATGGCACTTTCTAGGGATTGTGGATACACTTTCGCTGTTGGAAATACAAACAGCATTCTGGTCATTCGTCCCTTGACAGTTACAATACCATCTTTATCAATCGTACCAAGATCACCTGTATGCAACCATACTGAACCATCTGCATGCTTTCGGATTACTTTGTTTGTCAGCTCTTCATCCTTAAAATACCCCATCATAATTGTTGGTGAATTGATGCAAATTTCCCCTTCTTCGTCATAGGTCATTTCTGTTTCATCTTCACAATCAAATACCGAAACAATGGTATTAACCAATGGTGCACCTACACTTCCAACATGTGTTGTTTCAAAACTACTACGCATAGCGGCTGATGTTGCATTTTCTGTACATCCCCAACCATATCCTAAAAATGTGTGTATATCATGCGCCTTCAAGAACTGCTCAACGCGTTCCTCAAATTGCCTTGTAATACCTAAACCTCCACACCCTACGGTCTTGATAAAAGCTAAATCTTTTTCCTTAATTAGTTCACTTTTTTCTAATACATCCAGTAATTGTGGAATCAACATTAAATGTTGAGGTTTTACTTGCATAATCATTTGGTCAAACTCATCCATATTTAAAGGAAACTGCCTCAATATACTATTCATTCCTGCACAAAGCGGTAAGTGACTATTAGAAACAACCGCTGTAGCTGAGAATACCGGCCACAACCTAATCCATCTATCGCGTTCTCTATAATCCAATTCTGAATTTAAGTATTGATGTACAGCAAAATTGAAAGAATCATCATTCAACATCACACTCTTAGGCTCACCTGTAGACCCTCCGGTACTTGCAAGAAACAGTAAATCTCTAGGATTTCTATGAATTTCCGGCAACGTTAATCCTTCACCTTCTTTTATGAAATCTTCCCAAGAAATTGTTCTCGCATCGCACCCCTGTACTGTTGTAACCCCTATAACAATAATATTTTTCAGACTCGTGTTCTCGTAAATCGCCTGCTCCATTTCCGTTGTCAGCAAATAACCAAATACAAAGAATATCTCCGAGTCATACTTCTTAATGGCATTACATACATCTTCTGTGATTGACTGTGGTGGAAGCTGGCACATTGCTGCTCCTACTGCGTCCACTCCATAAAACAGAAACGTTTCATGAGGCAATACCGGTAACATCGTCAAAACGATTTTCCCCTTGCATGTCCCCATCTTATACAAAGACGCTGCTGTTTTATCAATCATCCCAAACAATTCTTTGTATGTATAATTGCCAGCCTCGCTGTCGATTGCTTGAAAATCCAAGCGTCCAATGTTCATCTGTTTCAGATACTCATATGCGGTCATATGCGGAAGCTCTGCCTTGATGTGTTCCTCTGTATAATACTTTAACCACGGTTTATCAATACTTGCATAGCCGGTAAGCTCTCCTTCGATTTCTCCTAATGCAACCTTGCGTAAATACAAGTCTCTTTCGACCTGACTTTTTCCCTTATTTCTTTTTTGCATGACATATCCTTCACATGAAACACTATTGGGGTAAATATCCCTTTTCAAAGCTTCCATCTCTATCGAAAACATCTCCACTAGTTGCTCTTCCTTCTGTATCCACCCCAAAAGTGCTGTCTGCCTAGCTCTTGCCTCTTCTACCAAATTAGCAAACTTTCCATCACTTATTAAAATATCAACCAACTTCACAAAATAGCCCAAGTTATCTTTCATTGCATTGAACGCACAGACCTTGTAGTTTTCCTGCAAAATTTCCGGATAATAACTCAGTGCCAAACTAATATATTCAAGGTCAACTGCTAGTTCTTCTTCATACAACGACAAAATACATCCGATTATTCTTTGACTATTTATGTATTTTTCATTCTCCAAGCCAAGCTCGGCTCGCAGTTCAAATGATTTCTGATGATGCTCAATAGCCTTGGCGTATTGCCCCATATGGAAATAATCCGTTGCTATAGTCGTATAGGATGTGGCTATCTCACCGATAATCGTCTGCCTCTCTTTTTCCTCTGCCAAGTCCAAAAGTGCATTTTCTCTGTAAGCTAAAGCATTCCTATGCCATTTTAGCGCCTCTTCCAAATGCAGCATTTTCTTATCTATCTCGCATTTACTTTTTGCCAATGCGTTAGAACCATAATTGCTCAAAATCCTTCCATACGCCTGTACATACCTCAATTTATCGGGCGCTTTGTCCTCTTCTCCGACAATTTTCATTGCCTTGTCCAACAACTGTTTTGCCTGCTCCAAGGTCTCCATACCCTCAAAACAATTATTCAAGCTGAATGCAATTCCGCTTAACATACGGGCTTTGTCCACAGGATTATCAACAACCTTTTCAATATCACTATAAATTCTGTTTATAATTTCCATGGAAGCTTTTGCCTCAGCCAAACCATCATATATAGCGCTCAATCGGTAGAACAAATTCACTAATGTTATATCCAGCACTTCTTCATGTACAAATCTTCGATAAATTTCCTCCGCATACTTTTTATAAATAAACCTTTTTTCAAGGGGCAACTCTATTTGAATCTCCTCATTCACACTTTTGCAATATCCAGCACACATTTCAAAGGTAACTAAATTGTTTCTAAAGGCAATTTCTCTTACTACTGGATGCACATAGACATAATCATCTTCTCGCAATATCCATGCATTTCTAATCAACTTATATAAGCTGTTATCATCCTTACAGCCAGACATTTTTTGAAACATAAATTTAGACATCCCCTCGTGGGGTAGTAAAGCAGCATTGGCAAACACTTTATGAACATCTACATCACTCAATATGCCGCTAAAATCCAACAACTCACCCACCTGATCATATATGGTCATATCCTCTACAACATCATCTATGTCTGCATAAACTGTTGTAACTTCTGTCTGTTCTTTCAGCCTACATCCCTTTAATCTATTTAACAATTCACGTTTGCCATTCTCGTCAATTCTTTCCCATATGCTCGCAATCAACACAATCAGCAAGGTATTACCTTTTACTACTGTAATAATTTCTCTTATTATGCTTTCATTTCGTTCCGCTTCGGCTCCACTATAGCGAAGAAACATCTCATAAGCAGCTTTCACCGGTTTTACGACATAGACATCCCTGCCTACATCTATGCGTGTTGTAAAAAGAATTTGAATTCCCGAATCAACAAGCTTTTTATAGAAATCACCTCGCAATTCTCTATTAAAATGCTCTTTTCCCCTGCCCTGCAGTGCATCCTCATTAAAGTTATCTATGATCAACAAGACCTTTCTACGCTCAGATTCCCTCAAGTTATACCAATAATGCAGTACCTGCTGCCCGCTGCTTTTATCTGGATTCTCTATCAATTTCCCGACAGTATACTCTATACTGTTCTCATATTTTACCAAGTACACCTGCACATCTTCCCCAGCGCATGCTCTAGCATATAATCTTGCCAAGGTAGTTTTACCGATACCCGACCTGCCCTGTAAGAACAATACATTACTCTTCTGAAACCGCTCCACGATATCCGCAATCTCTGTCTCCCGCGCATCAATCTTATCAGCGTTATCAATATGAAGCTGGGCACTTGATATCATACGCAGTGTATTTCTGTTTTGTATGTATACGGACACCAGACGCTCTAACTGAATAAGTCTTCTGTCAACATCCCTGAATTTCTGTTGATTTCTCTTTTGCTCTATTAACTGATTATAAAACAGTGTGTCGCTATTCCTTGTATAGAGCAGAATCTGACACATAAGGTCTTCTTTCAAAACCCATCGTATATCAGCATCTATTTGCTTGTTATTAAACTCCTCTTCCAAAAAATCCTCCAGCTCACCGAGTACATCTATATCCTGCGCCTTTATGCGCTTATGAATCTCCTGCCCTATCTCATCCAATAT
>JAFTXD010000162.1 GCA_017461775.1 Lachnospiraceae bacterium | reverse complement strand
CCCGGCCCCCTCCCGTACCATGTTTTCCACCTAGCCGTAGCCCAAAAAAGACCTGTGCACGAATGCACAGGTCAAAATTTTTAATCCGCTAAGCGACGAAGTTCCGTATATGCCAGAAGTAAGGGGCCTACGCCCTTTGCGTCATCTTCTACGATGGGCTCTGACATATAGTATTCAAAGCTGCCGTCTCTCCTTAAGTTGTCCGCAGGACCAAGACCTGCCACCAGGCAGATACCGCCAAGGCTGAGTTTCCCGTCCTTCTCGGTTAAGTACTTGTCGCATACGCCATGGAATGCCTTCAAGCCATACTCTCTGTAGGACTCCGGTAAGAAGCCAAGACGTACGCCCTTTAAGAGACAATATGCCATAATGGAACTTCCACTGGTCTCTAAGTAGTTGGGCTCCTTATCGCCAAGGGCAGGAAGCTGATACCATAAACCGCTCTCATGCTGGAACTTCAGCATGGAATCCATCATATCCACATAAACCTTCTTTAAATTCTCATACTCTGCCTCATAGCCGGTAGGCTCACATTTATATAAGGTGTCCAGAAGAGCCATGGAATACCAGCCCAACGCACGAAGCCAGAAATTCTGGGAAAGCCCGGTTTCCTTGTCACACCAGAATACAGACTTACTTGCATCATAACCGTGATAATATAAGCCGGTTTCTTCATCACGCAGATACTTTACCACATTGGCAAACTGACAGAAGATATCCGCATAATTTTTCTTATTATTAAACTTGGTCTCATATTCCATATAGAAGGGCTGACCCATATACATACCATCCAGGCATACCTGATGAGGGTAAATCTTCTTATGCCAGAAATTGCCTTCCTCGGTACGTGGCTGGGTCTGCACCTGAGAGTAAATCAGGTCGATAGCCTTACGATACTTCTCCTTGCCATTTAATTCATATAAGGAAAATAAAGTCTTACCTGCATTTACGTTATCAATATTGTACTCTTCCACCTCGTAACCATCAATGGTTCCGTCCTCATGCACACGATGATTGATAAACGCATCTGCAAAATCGTAATACTTCTTCTCACCGGTCGCACTATAGATCTCTAAGAGAGCCAGAATCATGCAACCGTCAATATAATTCCATCCACCCTTCAATCCGGCCTTTGCCTTCTCAATATTCCACGCCGGAACATCCAGGGTACTTTTCTCTAACAATTCATCAATGTATTTCTCAAAAATAGGCATTTGCATTGGAAGAATCCTCCGTAGTCATACTCTAATAATTAAAACATACCCTTTTATTGTACTTAAAAAAGATAGGCTCGTCAATCGTTAATTACTCCTAGACCGCACTAATAAATCCTATTCCCAGAAGTACACAAAGGATATACAGAAGGAGTAAATGCACCGGATAAAATGCATAGAAGAAATACTTCATTTTCAGACCACGCTCTCCATTATAGCCACCAATCAGCGGCACGGAGAAAAGCCCTGCCACCTCCAGGGTACTTATTATAATCAGAAAAGCATTTCCCAAAAGTGCCCTTCTGGCATTGCTCGCTTTAAACAGATACATGGCGCAGATACACAAAACGCCTCCCCAGGAATAATCCGTTTTTAAAAGTGTTGCAACCCCTGCCGCCACTACAGCAATCAGCAGCTGCACCACAAGGTATTTTCCGCCCAAAAGCTTCTTCTCCGCCACCATTTTCATTCCGTACATAGCCAGAAGTCCGATGGTCATGGTAAACATTACGTTCTGATGCTCCAGATAAATTACCTCTGAGGATAATGACAAATCAAAAGGAATCTCCGAAACAAAAGCAAAAAGCACCATTCGAAGCAGATACTTCTTGAAATTCCCGGTGCGAAGAAATCCTTCCACCAGTAAAAAACAATAAATAGGAAAGGCCACTCTTCCAATCAGTCGCAGCACAAATATCACATTATAAAACTCTGCTCCAACCCATCCTGCCAGGTACATTCTGGTCAGCAGCACCGCCGCCACATGGTCTATCAGCATGGTACTCATGGCCACCAGCTTTAAGGTACTGCCTGTAAATCCTTTACTTCTTTCCATGGTAGCTCTCCTCCACATCCTCAGGTGTCACCTTGCGGAAACGATTGAGACCATTGACCAGAATGAGAATACTATTTCTGGTGGTATCAAAGACACCCTCTTCATACATGGTGAAAATAATCAGGCCCACCGGCACAGCCACAATCATACCAATGACGCCCCCAACCTTAAAGCCGATGTAAAGCAAAAACAATGTAGGAATGGGGGGTACCCCAATGGAATCTCCCACAATTTTGGGCTGGATAATCTGACGAACCAGCTGTCCCACACCCCAGATAACTACTAAGGCGATGGCCATTGTATAATCTCCGGACAACACCTTGATAATTGCCCAGGGCACCATCACCGTACCCGTTCCGAAAAAGGGCAGAATATCCAGCAGCGCAATCCCGGCTGCAATGAGGAGCACATGGCGCACCTTTAAAAAGGACAAGCCGATAACCAAAAGGAGATAAATCCAAAGCTCAATTTTAAACTGCGCCTTAAAATAACCTCCTACGGCACGCGCCACACTGCGACGGATAATATCATATCTGCTCACCAGCCCTTTGGGAGCCGCAGAACGTATCCACTCCGTCACCTGGGACTTATCCGCCACAAAAAAGTAAGAAGAAAGCAGACACATAATCACAGCAATAATAATCGTCGGAAGCTTTTTCGCAAAATTCCCTACCGCTTCAATGGTGGGGGAACTAATTTTCTCGATAAGGGAACCCATCGCCTCGGAAGCCCCTTCCTTAATACCGGTCAGTGTCTTCTGCACATCTATGGGAAACTTATCATAGATAGCACTGAATTTGTCCGTGGCAATCGCTATATCTGCCGTCAGTCCTTCCCACATATCCGGCAAATCCTGCATGAGTCCCGTTCCTTCCCTCACAAGCTTTGCTCCAACGAGGTAAAGCGCCAGAACTACCAGACCAATGGTCAGTACAATCACTGCAGCACTGCCGGTTTTTCTCTTAATCTTTAACTTTTCCTCACAAAACCTCACCATGGGGCTGGCAATCCAGGCAATCACCCAGCCACAGATAAACGGCATAAAGAACACCGCCACCTTGGGAAGCACGTATATTAACAATAATATAACTATCACAGCAAGCACTAAATTCGTGACTGCCTTCAGATATTTCACTTTTGACCCTTCCATATTTATCCTCTCCCTCAATACTTATGCTTCTACAACCGTCTCCTCTTTTGTATCCTCGATAATCCGGTCAATAATCTCGTAGATTTCATCCCTTCCCTGCTTTGTGGTGGCAGAAAACGGAATCACTACAGTCCCCTTCTCTACTTGTAGTGTCTCTTTAATCAGCTTTACCTGCTTCTGAATCTGACTGCGGTTAATCTTATCCAGCTTCGTAGCAATGATGATGGGGTGATATCCATTATGCACCACCCAATCATACATAATGCGGTCATTTTCCGAAGGTTTATGACGGATATCAATCAGTAGAAACACTGCTTTCAGCATTTCCGACTGGTGCAGATAATCCTCAATCATCTTTCCCCACTTTGCCTTCACATTCTCATTAGCATTGGCATAACCATAGCCCGGTAAATCCACATAATAGATATCATCATTGATATTATAATAATTGATGGTCTGGGTCTTACCCGGCTGGGAACTAGTTCTTGCCAGAGACTTCCGATTCATCAGGGCATTAATCAGGGAGGATTTCCCCACATTACTCTTTCCCGCAAAAGCCACCTCCGGTTTTGTATTTACCGGAATCTTACTGGTAACACCAATTACCGTTTCCAAATTTACACTTCTGATAACCATAAGCTTTAACCTCTTTATATGTAAAGAAAACGCCGCTTTAAAGCGGCGCCTCTATGTTTACTCGTTATAAATGATAACCGGCTGCTCTGTTCCTTCCACCGTACCTCTGGTGATAATACATTTCTGAATATCATCATTGGAAGGGATTTCATACATCAGCTCCATCATAGCGTTCTCCATGATAGAACGTAAGCCTCTGGCACCGGTCTTTCGCTCAAATGCACGGTCAGCAATTGCCGCAATAGCATCCTCCTCAAAGGCCAGCTCCACATCATCAAACTCAAAGAGCTTCTGATACTGCTTAATCAGCGCATTCTTCGGCTCCTTTAAGATTCTGATAAGTGCCTCTCTGTCAAGACCCTGTAAGGATACATTGATGGGCACACGTCCTACAAACTCCGGAATCAAACCAAACTTTGTCAGATCCTGAGGGGTCACCTCTGCTAAAAGCTCACTGATTTCCTTAGTAGACTTCTGTCCCACCTCAGTATTAAAGCCGATGGACTTGCGGTCAAGGCGTGTCTCCACAATCTTTTCCAGACCATCAAAGGCACCGCCACAGATAAAGAGAATGTTGGAAGTATCAATCTGAATCAGCTCCTGATGAGGATGCTTTCTTCCTCCCTGGGGTGGAACACTTGCCACCGTTCCCTCAATAATCTTAAGGAGCGCCTGCTGCACACCTTCACCGGATACATCTCTGGTGATGGATACATTCTCACTCTTCTTGGTAATCTTATCAATCTCATCGATATATACAATACCAAACTGAGCACGCTCCACATCATAATCCGCTGCCTGAATCAGCTTCAGCAGAATGTTTTCCACGTCCTCACCCACATAACCTGCCTCGGTGAGTGTGGTCGCATCTGCAATGGCAAAGGGCACATTGATGATTTTCGCCAGCGTCTGGGCAAGATAGGTCTTACCGGAACCGGTAGGTCCAATCATAATGATATTACTCTTCTGAAGCTCTACTTCATCGATTCCCTTCGGGGCAGTAACTCTCTTGTAGTGATTGTACACTGCTACGGACAGTACCTTCTTGGCAGTCTCCTGACCAATTACGTACTCGTCCAAAAAGGATTTAATCTCCTTTGGTTTTAACAAATTAATATCGCGACTATCAAAGCCTTCCTCGTCTACGCTTTCAAGCTCCTCCTCCAGAATCTCTGCGCACACATCAATACACTCATCGCAGATGAATACGCCTTCCGGACCGGCAATCAGCTTGCGTACCTGACTCTGTCTTTTACCACAGAAGGAACATCTGATGTCGTTTCCTGACATTTTTGTTGCCATCTTTCTCCTCCCCACTTAAGTCTGTACTCAAGTATTTTACGCCTGTGAATGTGAGGTAATCACCTTATCAATCAGGCCGTATTCCTGCGCTTCCTGCGCAGACTTCCAATTATCACGCTCTGTGTCAGCACACACGGTCTCATAATCCTGTCCGGTGTTCTGCGTCAGCATTCTGTTTAATTTCTCTTTTGTCTTTAAAATATGTCTAGCCGCGATTTCAATCTCGGTAGCCTGTCCCTGAGTTCCGCCAAGTGGCTGATGAATCATAATCTCTGCATTAGGAAGCGCATATCTCTTACCCTTCGCACCACCTGCTAAAAGGAATGCACCCATACTTGCTGCCATACCGATACATACGGTAGAAACATCACACTTGATGTACTGCATGGTATCGTAAATCGCCATACCTGCGGTTACACTTCCGCCCGGGCTGTTGATGTATAAGTGAATATCCTTTTCCGGATCCTCGGACTCTAAGAACAGAAGCTGTGCCACAACTAAGCTGGCAGTCACTTCATTTACCTCTTCTCCTAAGAAAATAATTCTATCCTTTAACAATCTGGAATAAATATCATAAGATCTTTCACCCTTGCTGGTTTGTTCAACGACAACAGGAACTAAACTCATTTTTCTACCTCCCAAAACAAAATTTTCCATACAATTGTAATCCACATGGAATTTCTTTTCAACCATAAAACAGAGGATTTAAGAAAAACTTAATCCTCTGTTTCAAATGTCTTTATTTATTCAAAATAAATCTTATTCTTCTGTAGCTTCTTCTTCCTTAGCGGCCTTCTTTGCACGAGGCTTAGACTCCTTTGCATTCTCTACAACAAGCTCTACAGCCTTTGCGATTGCAAGATCATCCATTACCTGCTTCTTACCATTCTCGCCAAGTAATTCCTTCACCTTATCGTTTTCCATCTTGTAAGCTTCAGCCATCTTGGTAACCTCTGCCTCGAAGTCTTCCTCGGTAGCGGTGATACCTTCTGCAGCAACTACTGCTTCTAATACAAGACGGGACTGAATTCTCTTTACAGCCTGAGGCTTAACCTGTGCAATCATAGCGTCTACGGTTAAACCGGTGAACTGCATATACTGCTCCATAGAAAGACCCTGTGCCTGAATTCTCTGTGCGAACTCCTCTACCATCTGTCTCTGCTGGGTATCAACCATAGCTTCCGGTAATTCCATCTTTGCATCAGCGATGATAGCGTCGATAACTGCTTCTTCCTTTGCGTTCTTAGCATCGTTTTCCTTCTTCTCAGCAAGGCCCTTCTTCACGCCTTCCTTGTACTCAGCTAAGGTGTCATACTCAGATACTTCACTTGCGAACTCGTCATCTAACTCAGGAAGCTCTTTTACCTTGATTTCCTTTACAGTACACTTAAATACTGCAGGCTTTCCCGCTAATTCCTCTGCATGATACTCTGCCGGGAAAGATACATTAACTTCTACTTCCTTGCCGATTTCAGCGCCAACAAGCTGCTCTTCAAAGCCAGGGATAAACGCGCCGGAACCGATGGTTAAAGGATAATCGGTACCCTTGCCGCCTTCAAATGCCACGCCATCTACAAAGCCTTCGAAATCAATAACAGTCATATCGCCATCCATAACTGCTCT
>JAFTXD010000161.1 GCA_017461775.1 Lachnospiraceae bacterium | reverse complement strand
TTTTCCCATAGGTCTCCATCTTAGCACCCATGCCGCCCACCAGACCACTTTCCGAATGAATATCTCCCTCATAGTTTTCCACACTGGCCAGCATGGCTTCCCACATTCTGCACATCTTTTTCCAGGAATCCTCCTTAGAAGCATCCCGGTCGTGCATATCATCTTCCATAATAATCTCCCACAGAGCTTTGTGTTGCTCTGTAGAATGCATAATCATCTCTTCTAAGCTGGTAAATGCCATTACTCTGTCTCCCCCTTGAAATAGGTCACCTTCACAACCCCTTCAATACTCTCCAAATAGGCAAGATTTTTCTTGTAAATGGGCTGGTCCGTCTCTATAACCATCACGGCAAAGCCGCCCCTCTTATCCCGGAAAATCTGCATGGCAGCCACATTAATGTTCTTCTCCGAAAGCTGGTTTGCTACCTTGGCTACGATACCCGGCTGATCCAGATTATGGATAATCAGTGTGGGCAGTTCTCCTGTACAGTTTACGTCAATACCGTCAATTTTATTTATCATGATGCGACCGCCGCCGATGGAGGACGCCTGTACCTCCAGCTCCTTGCCGTCCTCTCCCCGAAGAAAAAGAAGCACCGTGTTGGGATGGGCGCCAGGAATCTGCACCTGCTCAAAGGAAAAGGCAAGCTCCTCTTCCTTCGCTACTCGGAAGCTGTCGGGGATACGCATATCATCCGGCTTCATGCCCAGGAGCCCCGCTACCAGAGCACGGTCCGTACCATGTCCCTTTCCGGTGGCCGCAAAAGAACCGTGCAGCCCGATATCCGCACTGACCGGCTTACATCCTAAAAGCTTTCTCGCAATATAACCAATTCGCACCGCTCCTGCGGTATGGGAACTGGACGGCCCAACCATCACGGGGCCTAAAATATCAAAAAGACTCATAATCCTGTCCTCCTATGTCATTTCGTCAAGGAACAGACACTGTGATGGAATGATATATTTTTTGCAGACCCTTGAAAAACGTCAGCACTTGGCGAGGTATTTTCGAGCCTAGTACTGCTACGTTTTTCACGGAATGAGAATGTGTCTGCAAAAAACATATCATTTCTGAGCAGTGTCTGTTCCTTGACGAAATGACATCCTCCATCCCTTATTGTACAAAAAAAGAACGCCTGAAACAAGTTCAGGCGCCCTTTTTATGAAATTATTGCAACAGAATCTTTCTCTATCAATTTTCTTTCTACGATATTGAGTCCGGTACCATGGGGCTCTCCCTTGATAATCTTCGTCAATATGGATAAGGATTTTCTGGCCATCTCCCGTATATCCACCTCATAAGTCGTAATACCGATATCACATAGCCCGGGATAAAGATAGTTATCAAAGCCCACTACCGATACATCCTCCGGTACCCTAAGGCCCCTCTGACGTATCTGCTTAATAACCAGACTGGCGATAAAATCACAGTTGCAGACAAATGCACTGGGCATTTCCTCCGGAAGAACAATGCTGTTCTCCCCATCCCGCAGACCGGTCTCTAAATCACGGTCCTTTACTAAAAGACTGGGGTCAAAGGGAAAACCATGCTCCATCAGAGCCTTGGAATATCCCATATAACGGTCCGTCACACTATCTGTAACCATCAGCGTACCCACATAAGCGATGCGCTTATGTCCTGCACGAATCAGGTAATCCGTCAGCACATAGGCTCCCAGATAGCTGTTGGAAATCACCGAATCGGTCTTTAGCTCTGCATCGTAGAAATCCAGAAAAACCATAGGCTTTTTCACTTGTCTTTCCAGCATCTTTTCATAGCCATGTCCCGGCTTACCGATGACGATGACACCGTCCACCTTGCCTTCCTCCACCAGCTTGGGCAGCTTTCCCTGCTGCTCATCCTCTTCGTGAAGGAGCTCTAAAAGGGTAAACACTCCCTGGGTCATAGCAAGACCGGCAACCTCCTGATACATCTTCCAGTAAAAGGAGTCACTGTTGTCCAGATATCTGTTGGAGATTAAGACCCCGATATTGTAGCTCTTCTCCTCCTGCTTTTCCCCCTTCTGGCCCGTGTACTTGTAACCCATCTCCCGGGCAAGCTCCTTGATGCGCTCCCGCATCTCATCGCTCACACCCTTCTGACCGGTCAAAGCCTTAGAAACCGTCACGGTACTTACATTCAGTTTTTCTGCAATATCCGCCATTTTTACCGGCTTAACCATCTTCGCCATGACTCACCTCATGCCTTATCTTGCTGTTAGCGTCTTCCGATTTCTGTGTCTGATTCTCTTACTACACTGTGTTTCTTGATGTAATCAACGATTTCATCAAATTTGGTAAATGCAAGTCCTACATAGCTGTCTGCAGCGCCGTAGTAAATTGCAATCTTTCCACTTTCAGGGTCATGAATAGTTGCGCATGGGAATACCACGTTGGGCACGAAGCCTCTTTCCTCATACCACTCTTCCGGGGTAAGGAGGAAGTTTTCACAACGATACTTCACGATGGAAGGGTTCTCTAAGTCTAAGATAGCGCCGCCGATACTGTATACGAAGCCGTTACAGGTACCGCTTACACCATGGTAGAATAAGAGCCAGCCTTCACTGGTTTCAATTGGAGCTGCACCGCCGCCAATCTTCACGGACTCCCACCATTCGTTACCGCGTCCCATGACATGTCTGTGCTTGCCCCAGTATACAAGGTCAGGGCTTTCGCTGACGAAGATATCTCCGAAAGGAGTATGTCCACTGTCGGAAGGACGGGAAAGCATAAGGAAGTTTCCGTTTACCTTACGTGGGAACAATACTGCGTTTCTGTTGAATGGAAGGAATGGATTCTCAATTCTGGTGAAGGTCTTGAAATCGGTGGTCTTTGCCATGCCGATAGCCGCACCATAGAAATCCCCACACCAGATGATATAATAAGTATCCTCAACCTTTACAAGTCTTGGGTCATATGCGTAAACAGGCATGAATGGCTCGCCATTCTCATCTACGAAAGGTACCTTTTCCTTGTCGAAGTTCCAATGGATACCATCGTCACTTCTTCCAAGATATACATAAGGAATACCATTGGTCTGCTCGCCACGGAACACGCCGATGAAGCCATCTTCATAAGGCATTACTGCACTGTTGAAGATACGTGCCACGCCCTCCACCGGATTACGTCCGATGATGGGATTCTCGGTGTATCTCCAGACGGGAGCACCCACGATGCCTTCCGGTTTCTCCTGCCAAGGAACATTTTTTACGGCAGGAGCAATCATTTTAATATCGCTCATAGTTTATAGTCCTCATTTCCAGGCAGCCCCGCCGAAGCAAGGCCGCCATAGTAATTACAAATTTACTTATTTGAAATAGATATCCAGAGCATCCTGAATCTGATTCTTGTAAGTCTCCTGGAACTGTGATGCAGTTACCTCACCTTTGATTAAGCCGTTGAAGTCATAGCCAACACCTAAGCTGTTCCATAAGTCGAAGGTTTCATTACTTCCACAATCGAACATTACATCGAAGTTAGACTGCTGTAATTCCGGATCACTTGCAGTAGATGCATACCACCACCATAAGGTCTCTTCATCATCACGGATAGAAGTGTCGCCATCATACCAATTCCACATATCAAATAATACGTTTACAACTGTTTCAGGATCTTCTACGCCTGCTGGAATAATATAAAACTCACCAGCAGTAAGCTTACCGGCATTTGTTTCTGCATCACCGCTTGGACCTACCGGCCAACGTACGTATACGGTATCAAAGGAAAGCATTTCCTTACCTTCGCCATTCTGATCATAGTCAGCCTTATCTGCCGCAATCCATGCTGCACTAGGCCAGAATCCAATATTACCTTCACGGTACTGACCTCTCATAGTGGTAGAATCATCACCGGAATCAAAGTCATATGGGAAACAAACCTTATGAGTGTTATACATATCGTAGAACATCTGAAGTGCTTCACCGGTTTCTGAAGAGGTAAGGGTCTGCTCTGTACCGGAAGCAACGTTTGCTCCGTTACTCATCATTAACTGTTCAAAAGTCTCATTCTTAAATCCACAGTATCCGTACTGGTCAATCTGACCGTCACCGTCGGTATCCTGCGTTAATACCTTACAGTACTCAATGAACTTATCCCAGGTCCATTCGCCTCTGTCCCATAACTCTCTAGGATCTTCCAGATTGTTTTCTTCCAGCATCTGCTTATTAAATGCTAATGGATATGTTGCCTCTACAAAGGTAGCAGCCTCCGTTCTCTTTACGATACATGCCTTACCATCACCAAGGTCAACATAGTTTACATAATTCTGGTCTGTAAATAAGTCATGATCCTCCGGTAAAACGGTCTTTAAATCAAGCGCTAAACCATTTAACTGTGCAGGAATACCAAAGGTAAGTTCTACTAAGTAAATATCACAGTCCGGAGAACCTGCAAGGATGGAGTTGTTGATGGACTCCTGTACACCTGCGTAGGTTAAGTTCTTCCAGTAGAATTCTACATTGTAGTTATCCTCAATCTTCTTTACATTATCAAACTTCATATACGCTGGGTCATCACCTGCGAAGGAAGGGTCATCCTCTACAGAAGAATGGGAGGAATCATAGTACTGTACCCACCAGGTACCGATGTTAATCTCTCTGGTCTCGCCGGAATTTGCAGGGGTATTGCTGCTTCCGCTGTTGTCAGAAGAACCGGAATCAGATGCCTGCACGCTGCTGTCTGTAGGGGTGGATGCTGCAGGAGTGTCAGAACCGCCACAGCCTGCCATTGAAAGCATCATTGCGCCAGTAAGGCCAAGTGCTAAAAATTTCTTGATATTTTTCATGGTTTTAATCTCCTTATATACTATTACTCTGTCTCGGTTACAGGACTCTGTCCGATGGTTACGTTGTAAACTTCCCATGCGCCGTCAGATTCTGCCTGAAGCATGGTTCCCCAGGTGGACTTATCTTCGCCAAGGTACTCAACAATCAGCTCGTAAGGAATCTGGCAAACGCCGTCCTTTACAAGTGCATTACCATTGTTGCCATCGCCGATTCTGGTCCATGCTGCTCCCCATGGGAATACCGCCCAGAGCTTTCCGGTCTCACTGGTGAAGCTAAAGCTGATTACACTGCCCGGTCCTACTAAATCCCACTGCTCTGGAGTGAGCTCGATACCATCCTGTGCCCAGCCTGCGCCCTTCTTCTGGAAGCCGTCTACGGTTACAAGATTGTTAACCATCTTCATCTCTGCTACAGTACCAACCTTTACGCTGTAAACCTCCCATGCGCTGTCAGACTCTGCCTGAAGCATGGTTCCCCAGGTGGACTTATCTTCACAAAGGAATTCTACTACCTGCTCGTAAGTAATATAGCACTTGCCATCCATACATGTGGACTTACCATTGTTGCCATCACCGATTCTGGTCCATGCTGCTCCCCATGGGAATACTACCCACATATTACCTGTTTCGCTGGTATAGGAAAGCTCGATTGTAGTACCGGGACCAAATGCATCCCACTGCTCAGGTGTAAGCTCTACACCGTCCTGTGCCCAGCCTGCTGCTTTCTTCTGGAAGCCTTCAATTTCTACTGCATTTGACATTGTATAAACTGGTGCTGCCTGACCAACCTTTACACTGTAAACTTCCCATGCGCTGTCAGATTCGCACTGAAGCATGGTTCCCCAAGTGGACTTATCCTCGCCAAGGAATTCTACTACCTGCTCATAGGTAATCTGGCAAACATTACCGGAGTTGTTAAGGTATGCCTTACCGTTGTTACCGTCACCAATTCTGGTCCATGCTGCTCCCCATGGGAATACTACCCACATGTTGCCGGTTTCACTCTTGTAACTGATTTCGATAACGGAACCAGGTCCGAATGCATCCCACTGCTCAGCGGTAAGCTCTACACCATCCTGTGCCCAGCCTGCTCCGCTCTTCTGGAAGCCTTCAATCTCTACTGCACCGGTTACAGCACAGAGGTTTGACATATCTACGCCGGTAGGAGCGAAGCTCTCAGGACCAACAAATGCTACGGAGGTATCTGCGGTGATTAAGTTGCCGTCCTTATCTAAGAAACGTACATCATCGATGTAGAAGCTACCTACTCCGTGACCTTCGGAAGGACCGTTATCGGTATCCATATTTACAATGATGATATTGTTTGCATCTGCTGCAAATTCTTCACCCTCATCCATCTTAGAAACTGCCTTATTAGGGTTCTTGGTGTCCATGTATACGGACCATGCGTCCTTGTATTCTACAAGGTCAGCACCTGCCCAGGAAATGATGTTACCGGAAGAAGCACTAAATCCGCCTTCATGCTCGGTAGTAATGGTCATCTCGATGGATGCCACATTTGCGATATTTGCACCAAGAAGTGCTGCAAGGTCGAATGCTACGTAAGAAACCTTTCCGTCCACGTTCTTTACATATAACTGCTTGCTTCCATCCTTATCTACGATGGATAATTCGCTGTTGTCAGCGTTACCTGCCTGCATGTAAAGAGATAAGAAATCCATCTTACCATCTTCAAAATCGATACTTGCAGGTAATTTTTCTACTGCCGGCGCTGCGGTAGGTTCCGGTGCCGGTTCTGCGGTAGGCTCTGCAGTTGCTTCTACGGAGCTGTCTACAGGTTCGGATGCAGCAGGTGTATCTGCTGAACCGCCGCAAGCTGCAAGGCTAAATACCATGGAGCCTGCTAATAATGTTGCTAATAATTTCTTTTTCAACTTCTTCATCCTCCTTTGATTATAAGTTGATTTAAGGTTATGTCCCTCTAGGACTAACCAACAATACCGCTTCGTTCTACGCCTTCGATAAAATGTCTCTGGAGCAGACAGTATATAATTACTATCGGCAGAACAATTAAAACAATTCCGGCATCCAGGTAAAGTTCCTGTATACTTGCCTCCAGAATTTTATCCACATTTGCAATTACCATCTGCAGGGAGGCTATCTTCTTACTGATTACGATATCCTCTGAAATCAGGAACAGGTTTGCATAAAACGTGTCGTTGAACTGCCATACAAGAGAGAAAACTGCTACTGTAATGACAGAAGGCATAGCGTTTACTAACATAATACGGAAGTAGGTGTACCAGACTCCCGCACCGTCTACAAAGGCTGCTTCTTCAATTTCCTTGGGCAGACCTCTGAAGAACTGGTTGAAAATGTAAATATAAAGTCCGGAACGAACACCGCATCCAAAGATGGTCATAATGTACATCGGTATGGGAGTACCCATCAGATTAATGGGTGCTCCGGTAAGCGCTGTGGCAATGCCAAGAGGGTCAAACTCCTTGAATGTCATGTACAGCGGAAGCATGATGCTGTGTCCCGGAATAACAATCATTACCACCACAAATCCAAATAAGAGAGACTTAAACGGGAAATTGAATCTGGCAAAGCCGTATCCTACCATGGAGCATACTAAAATCTGAATAGCCATCAAAGATGCGGAATATCCCAAATCCCTCAGAATCGTGGGAACATAATCCAAACGTTCGATTACCAGCTTATACTTCTCTAACGTGGGTTCATGAGGTAATATATACACCATCGGATTTATCGCATCCCTGTTAGATGAAATGGAATTTACGATAATACCGATAATGGGAGAAAGAATTACATAGCTTACACCAATCAGGATAAGGATTCTTCCAATATTTAAGAGAAGATTCTTCACATCATTCATCAGACTTTTCCGCTGGTCATTATCCTGAAACGTTTTTGCTATAGAACCTAAATACTGTGTCATCGCTCTTTCCCCTTTCTCTTAGTTATAGTAGAAGGTCTTCTTCTGAATGAGGCCTACAACTACAACCAAAATGATACATGTAATAATTGTACTTACCAGACTGAACACAGAGCTGAGTCCGTACTCAAAATGCTTAAATGCTGTCTGATAAGCAAGGTCAACAACTTCACTGTTTGCAAAGTTATCGATAATGGTATAAACCACGTTGGTGATGATATGTGGCATTACCATAGGGAAGGTTACCTTCCAGAAGGTTTCATAGCCGGTAGCACCTTCAATCTTTGCTACCTCATACATGGAACCGGGAATGGATTGCAGTGCTGCGATGAAGATAATAATCTGTACGCCGGAAGCGGAGATAATATCGTTAATTCGTGCAACTGCAGCCATTACATAATCCAGCAGCGAGGTAGGAATACCCAGACTCATGAACAAGTCGATGAAGTAATCCACACTCATACCGGAGCTGGTAGCCGTAGCATTTTCCACCACTTCTGTTGCCATAGTGGAAATACCACCATTCATCATAGCTGCGGAAAGCTCCATTGCTGCAGTGATAGCGTCTGCATTTAAGATGATTGGCAGGAAGAAAATCGCTCGAATGATAAATCTTCCCGGGAACTTCTTATTAAGAAGCAGTGCCATAAATAAACTGAAGAAAATAATCAGTGGCACATCCACCAGCATATTCATTATGGAGGTGGTCAGCACCTGTTTAAAGGTTGCATGGGCGCGGAAGGCGTAGATAAAATTATCCAGTCCCGCAAAGGTCAGTGTATATCCGCCCTGTCCCGCATTCATTTCCAGATTGGAGAATGCAAACTGCCCGGTCATAATCAGGGAACGTACATAAAAGAGCAGGAATCCCACAAACCAGGGAAGGATAAATAAATATCCCGTCCGCATACGCTTCTGGAGAAGAGATAATTTAGCTTTTTTCTTTGCCATATTTAAATCCCCTCCATTTCGTAGCTGTTTGCCTTGATGGTGATACCATCTGCGGTTTTGTCTGTATCTGCGTAATTTACATAAATGATGACACCATTGTCATAAGTCACCTTACGTAAATCCTCTTCTAAAATTTCATGATTTATCATGATTGCACCGGAGACTTCCTTTAAAGCGGTGTTCACTTTACCATAAACATCCACCGCCTCGTCCTTCCAGTTTGCATAGGTGGTAGCATAATAGCGGTTTAACGCGGTCTGCTTCATCTGACTGGATTCCTCCCAGGTAAATACATAGTGAGGAGCGGCACCATATTCAATCATGTTCAGGATGACTTCCGTCATATCCTGCTGGTCATAGAAATTGAGTAACTCCGTAGAGTAATTGATATTTCCATGAATAATCATTTCATAAAGCGGAATGTCTTCATCCACAATGAAGAAATCATTTGGCATAATCGGTGCATTGATGATATCTGTTACATAACCGAAGCTGTAATCATTGGCTGCTGTAGCCATCAGATTCTTACCAGTGGTTTCTAAGGTTTCCCACTGTCCCATCATTACATCATATGCTTCTTCTCTGGTAATTACGTTGGTACGCTTCTTATCAGAGTGCAGGTAATTTCCTAAATCTCTTAAGGAAACACCATCTACGTCCAGCTTCTCCACCTTTGCCGAGAACTTATCGATATATCTTGGTAAGTACTTGGGAGAAAGAAGATCGTATTTATTTTCCAAATAACCAAGTCCGGAGGTAGCTCTGAGGGTGGTAGGATTTACCAGACCGAAGCTTACCACATAACCTGCGCCATAATATCTGGAGCCTTCTGCGTTATAGTTAAAGCCATCATCTACGAAGGATACATTCTGGAATGCTACGTCCCCGTAGAAGCGTCCGCCATTGGCTGCCACGGTATTATTCAGGCTCTCTAAGCCGCTCTTACCGCCAAGCTTGGATACCACGCGAAGCTTATCCGCCGTATCGTGATAATAGCCACCGTTCATCCAGCCCTGATAGTTCATTACCTGATTGGTAACGCCCGCTGCTGCAAAGTCATTAGAGATTTGCTCCGCCTCTTCAAAGGTAGTCATGGCGAAATTGTGAAGGTACTGCACACCTAAGATGTGAGAGGTCTCTTTCACACTACCGATAATATCGTAATAGAAAGGAATATCTCCGCTGGTGTCGTTATCCTTTAATCTTCCTTCTGCAAGAAGTCTGTCTCTGTAATAACCTGCAAGTCCTGCATAGCCCTTATTTTCCTCGGTAAGGAAGGTGTACTTCACCGTCAGATTACAATCGTACATCTCCGGCTCAAGAACATATACATCGCTGGTCGCATCCCCAAACATCTGGAGATTGTCTGCGGTACGAAGGGTAAAGCTTGGGTACGCGTAATTGTATTCACCATATACTCCGGATATACCGGCAGTAATCTGTGCCAAAGTCGCACCATCTTCTACAGTAGCCAGCACGCTGGAATTTTCTCTACAGATACCAAAGAGAGGAAGCTTTACGCTGTCCAGATTCTCGGTAGTGGTATAGTTTGCAGAAACCGGATCCAGGTCGTAAATGTACTGGGAATACTGTGCTACATTGGTTTTGCCGTTGTTAAAGCGAATCAGGGAACCGGAGCTGTTGGGCACTACCATGTAGCCCTCCTCCTCCATGTCCGCTGCTGCCAGGTAACGCAATAGCTGGATACGATACACGCTTCCGCCACCGAACTCTTCGATTCCGGCGGTAGGAATGGATACATCCACGCTGTCACCGTTTAAGCGATACTCCAGAGGAACGATAAAGGAAATGGGCATCTTTACCTCTACACCGGCAAGAGCCATCTGCTCCTCATACATCTCATCCGTCCAGCCCAGCTCGTCAAACCAGCCCTGAATCTTCTGGATGGTCTTAACATTTCGCTGGATAACACCGTTTAACTCCAGCATTCCGGGAACGGTTTCGCTTTCGCCGTAATAACGTCCCAGGCTGGTAGCGGTCTTTTCATCCACCTGCGCCTGCAGCTCTGCCAGCTTTTCCGGTGTGATATAAATAGGAATATTACCGGTTCTGCTGGTTTCAAAATCTCCCAGAGTATACAGATAACGCACACCGTTTTCGATGGACTCTACCTCTAACTGTCCCCTTTCTACTGCCATGGTGTAGGAATCAAAGGTTCCTGACTTTACATCCGTATTGTAGTAGTAAAGGACGAACTGGGATTTCATATAGTTTTTGTTCGTACCGTTTGCAATGGAATCCTCATCTACATCCTGAGGATTGGAGTAAATAATTTCTCCGTTTCTCTTGTCATACACTGCAATTTCTGCAGTTTCTGTGTTGGTGTAGAGCTTTAATATATCGTTCTCTGCCACCAGGTCCATTCCGGGCACTTCCTTGCCGGAATCGGAAAGTGTATGATAATCTGCACCCTCTTCGTATTCGTAAGAGGTTAAATAATCCTCATATTTATCATAAAAGGTATATCTTGTCAGGTAATATGCCAGATAGATAATACCGATTACGGCTGCCACAGCGAGGATAATAAGCAGGATTTTCTTCATCAGGCTCATAGGCTTTTTCATTTTTTGTTTCTTTGCTGACTTCATGCCTTGCCTCCTTATCCTCTAAATATGATTTCCGTATAAATACTCTTAAAGAATGTCACTACCTGACTTAACATGTTGGTAAGAAGCAAGGTAATGAAAATGATAATCAGCATTGCCACAAAGGTTAAAAACAGGGTAATCAGTGTCTTTCCCAATGTGTAATTGTGCACCTGCATAATACCAATCAGCATCATGATAAGGCCATAGGCGATACCCACACCGATTAAGATGGTGTAAAATGCCTGCTCATCATCTGCCACCGCCTGACTCACCAGGGTTCCCAGCAGAAGGCACACGCTGATGGGTACTGTGGAGTACCCCACTGCCACGGTGATGTCCTTCATACGGCCCTCGCCGTTCATCAGACAGGTCACGGACCAGTTGCTGACACACATCAGTAAATAAAACACTAAGATACCACAAAGCTCATAGAAGCTGTCCACTGCACGTGGGTCCAGGTCATTTACTACGAAGCTTGCTAATAATCTGTTGGCAGAAAAGCTGAAGGAGAAGAGAATTACTGCCAAAAGTGCGATGGGCACGCTTCCTCTCTCCTGGTGACGAATCCAGTAAAAGCCGTCCATGGGATGAGAAATTGTATAAAATAAATATGACCACTTCTCTTTTGAAAAATATTTACCCATTTCGTCTTTCCCCCTTCCTTCGTTTCTTCACCTGTTTGTAAATAAATACTGCTACGATACCGACTGCCGCCACAGTTAAGAACACGTTGGCGTTGGCAGTAAGAATATCGTTTCTAAATCGCTTAAATGCTACGGAATAGTAATCTCTTGCTCTTCCCAGCTCTAAGTATTTCATGGCCTGGTCATAATCTCCGGCAGTCAGATATGCTTTACCGATACCGGTGTTGGCCAGCTCATTGTTCTCATCTAAGATAAGTACCTGTTTCCAGATTTCCACGGCCTGAGCCTCGTCTCCGTCATATCGTAAGGACACGGCTTCGTTAATCAGCTTTCCATACTCCGTAGGCTCGAAGTAGGAAATCTCTGCTCTGGCAGCATCCAGTACCACGATATAGCCCTGCACATCCTCAATGGCTACCGGCATGGAGAAGGTTCCCTCCTGGGTTCCCATTCCGCCGAAGATATAAAGAAGATTGCCTTCATGGTCGTAAGTAAAGATTCTGCCACGTCTTCTGTCCAGGCAGGAGTAGATACCGTTTGTACGATATACTACATCGGTAAACTGGGATGGTCCGGAATAATCCGTATTTCCCTCATACCAGAGGTCACCGCCCAGGTTCTCGTTGGTGCCCTTCTTGATAACGTCCTCACCCTTGGGATTTAATCTGCGCACTCCCTGCACCGCATTGGAATCAATGTTGGAGGCGTATACAAAGCCACTGGGGTCGATGTCGATACCGGTAAACTCTGTAGGGATGAACAACTGTGATTTGCTACGCTCCTCTTTGGTTGCTATCTTTCTCCAGAACTTCTCCCACAGGGTAATATCTACCTTGATGGTTCCGAAGAAACCGGCAAATTCGTTATTGGTTTCAAATACCATGATACCTTCGTACATTTTCTGTGCGATACAGTACACACGGTCCGCATAATCTACGGCAACCTTCAGAGGTGTGAATACAAAACCGTCTTCCAAAGCCTCTGAGGTAGGATTTTGAATCATTCTTGCTAAAGAACCGTCCTTGTTGAGTACTACAACTCTGCGGTTCTGTGAATCTGCAATGTAGAGCTGGTCACTATCGGACACTGCTACACCGTAAGGTGCATTAAAGGTATCCTCTGTGCCGTTATTGTCAAAGGAGGTAATGATATTTACCACCTGTGTCATATTGGAATTCAGCACTACAATGCGGTTGTTTCCCGTATCTGCCACGAAAATCTCACCGGAGGGTGATTTACACAAATCCTGTGGATTTAAGAAGGCACCGATGGGCTCTCCATTGTAGGAAAGATCCGTTCCGGATACGGAAGACCTTGGTATATACGCTGCGGGAGTAAACACAATGTCCTCCCAGTATGTATAATTGTAAGAAGTATAGGGAAGGCTGGACGCCTCTGCCACGCTTCCCACGCCTGTTGCCAGTACCACTGCCGTAAGGAGAGCGGATACTAAGCGCTTTGCAAAAACCTTAAGCTTCATAGACTCTCCTCCCTTAATCTTTCATACCGGATGTTGTCATGGTCTCTAAGACATTACTCTGACAAATCAGGAAGAATGTAATCGGTACTGCTGCAATGATGAAGGTTACGGCTGCTGCCGCACCCGCTCTGGCCACACCACCGGCAGTAATCTGCTGGAGGGAGAACTGTAAGGGCTTTAACTCTTCATCTCTAAGGAATAAGGAACCGGTATTACCCCACATCTGCTGGAACTGGAAGATCGCCAGGGTCAGCCATGCCGGCTTCACGTTGGGCATTACGATTTTCCAGAAAATCTGCCACTCGTTTGCGCCGTCCAGTCTTGCGGATTCCATCAGGGAATCGGGGAGCTGTTCCATAAACTGCTTCATAAGGTATAGTCCCATACCGAAGGACCAGGCCGGTAATATCAGTGCCGCATAGGTATTGTTGATGTGCAGGGCGGAAATAATCAGATACTGGGGTATCTGGGTAACCGTCCAGGAGAACATCATGGAAAGCACTACCATGCTGAACAGAATATTTTTTCCCGGAAATCTATGCTTAGCCAGAGGATAAGCTGCAAGGGAAGCCACAATTACGTGTCCTACCATACCGCCACCGGTGATGATGATGGTATTTAAAATGTATCTGGAGAACGGAACCCAGGAATCATTCATCAGAACGAACAGGTCTGAGAAGTTCTCCAGAGTAGGGTTACGCACGAAGATTTTGGGTGGGAACTGATACAGCTCATCCAGTGGCTTCAATGCGTTATTCACTATCATGACCAGCGGTAAAACCATGAAAATACCGCAGATAAACATGATAAAGAATAGTAGTGAGTTTCCCGCGAAGGAACGATTTAACTGCTTCTGCCGTCTTCGGAAGAGGCGTTTTTTTGGTTTTGTATAATCTTTTTTTGCCAATTTATTCGCCTACCCTTCCTAAAACTTTCTGAACTAATTTGTTTGTACCTACCATCAAGAGGAACAGTACGGTTGCAATTGCGGATGCGTAACCCATTTCAAATCTGGTGGAACCGTAGTCCAAAAGGTGGGTTACTACCGTTGCTCCGGCGTAGTTTACAGATGGATTACCTGCTAAGTTAATAGAGATATCCGCTACCGCAAAGGACTGGGTAATCTGCATTACCGCACCGAACATCAGCTGGGGCTTCATGGCCGGAAGTGTCACATACCAAAGCTCCTGCCAACGGTTCTTTACACCGTCTAGGGCTGCTGCCTCGTAAAGACTCTTATCTACGGTCTGAAGACCTGCAATAAAGGAAAGGAAACCTGTTCCTAAGGATAACCAGAGCTGAACCACGATAAGTACGGGTAATACATACTTCTCGGTCTGCATCCAAAGCTTTGCTTCGTTGATGATGTCCAGCTTCAGTAAAATACCGTTTAAGTATCCGTAACGGTCACCGGTAAGAATCAGATTCCATACCAGGTATGCGTTACCACAAATGGATGGCGCATAGAAAATCAGGGTAAGGAAGGCTCTCAGCTTTCCCTTGAACTCATTGATAATCCATGCGAACAGTAAACACAGCATGTAAGAAATGGGTCCTGTGATTACTGCAAAGAGTAAGGTGTTTTTGAGGGAAATCATGAAGATATCGTCCTCTAAAAACAGCTTAATATAATTTTTCCAGCCTACGAAGGTAGGCATTTCCAGCATGTTAAAGTGTGTGAATGACAGGCATACTGACATCAGTACCGGCAATACGGTAAAGAAGAAAAACAGGATAAAGTATGGTGCCAGCATAAAGTAGGATGCTTTATTTCTTTTCATCTGGTAGCTTAAGGTTGCCTGCTTTTTGGCAATATCCAAAGCTTCCTGGGATACGGTCATTTCTTGTGTGTCCATGCTTTCCTCCTTTCTACTCACCGGCAATCGGTAAGCCAAATTCTTCTCTCTTATAGTCGATTTCTGCATTGATATAGAGTACCTTATCCATCAGCTCTTCTCTGGGAGTAGCGATACTGGTTCTTCCTGTGGAGGAGGAGTCGGTGGTCACACTATAGAATGCATTGTTTAAGTTACGCCATGAATAATAGCCGCCGGGTACCTGTGGAATTCCCTTTACCTGTTCATACTGGGCCATGATTTCCTTGTAATCACGAATCGGCCAGGAAAGGTTGCCCATCGCTTCCAAATTGGCTGTTGCCACTCGGGCACTGGCACCCATCAGACTCTCCATCTCTCTTCCGTAGAGGGTCTGGGTCTCTGCGCTGGTCCACCACTTAAGGAATTCCCAGCACTCTTGAGGATACTGGGTATCCGCCATGATGATATCCGCAAGTCCGGTACTACCGGTGGTATGAAGGATGCTTCCATCCGCCTGCTCCACGCCGGGAACTACGGTGAAGTCCCAAAGTCCGGCGATATCCGGTGCAGATACCTGCAAATTGTTGTAAACGGTGTAATCCGCAATGATAATCGGACACTCACCGGTACGGAAGCGTTCTTCCACGCTGGTAGCCTTATCCAGCTTGTAATCAGTGTAGTATTCGCAGTATTCCTTGAAGGTGCTTACTGCAATATCGGAATCCAGTGCGGATGCGTCACCATTTGCGGTGTAGTATTCTCCGCCGTTCTGGAAGAGCAGCATTGCGAAAATCTGCTCACTTGGCAGCATACCGAATTCCATCTGGTTCTTGGCAAGGACGGTCATCGCCACCTTTACCTCAGACCATGTAGTCGGAAGCTCCAGACCGATTTCTGCTAAAATGTCCTTACGATAGAACATCATGGGGAAGGTCTGGGTATCCGGCAGTGCGTAGGTAGCGCCGTTAAAGCTAAAGGGTACCAGTGCACTTTCGGAGAAACGCTCCGTTACCTCTTCAAAGTCCTCAAACTGGGTTAAATCCAGTACTGCATTACGAAGTCCGTAGTTTACGGGGGTATCGTTACCGGTGTTTAATACCGCTCCGGCGATACCGTTGGTATTTGCCACCTGAATGGCCACATCCGGTCCCTCTCCGGCAAGGGTCGCACGAAGAAGGGTATTCATATCCACCAGCTGCACGTTTACGCTGATGCCGGTATTATTCGTAAATCTTTCATCAATCAAAGCCTTGATTACATTCGCCTGGTCACGTCCGGTACCAACCCAGAGAGTCAAAATCTTGCTGTCCTCCCCCTCTTCCACTACATTACCAATCTGGTTGTAGTCCACGATGAAGGAATAGTAAAGTCTCTTGATTTCATAGCCAGCTCTGGAAATCCAGCTGTCACCTTCGATTTCTGCCTTGACATCCGGTGAGTACACCATGATGCGGTCAATCTGTAAAGGCTGTGGAAGTACCTGGGTAATCCAGTTACCGCAGGCTCTCACGTTTACCTTATAGGAAGCGATAACCTCGGTGAAACGCTCCTGATCCTCAATCAGCTCTTCTAACTGATCAATCATGGTACGGAGAACTGTCAGCTTATCAGAGTTATTTCCTGCGGTCACCTCCAGTGCTGCCAGCGCCTCATCCAGAAGTCCCTTTACTTCAATGAGCTGTGCTTCCAGTCCCGGAAGGGTTGCTTCAATCTGATAGTCACGATACTGGTCCGGTGCTACACCGGTGATATAGATAACCTGACGATAGATACTGTTCAGCTGCTGTACCGCTTCCTGAACAGTGCTGATAATCTCAGCCATATCGCCCAGTACTACTTCCATACGAAGTGTATGCTTTCCTGCCTCTAAATAAAAGCTGTAGGGATTACCGTTTTCATCCCGGAAGGTTTCTTCTCTCCAGCTCTGCTCATAGGCAAAGCCATAATCATTTAATTCGGAAAAAGGAACCTTGCCATCGATGCTGACTCTTCTGCAAACATCAATACCTCTTACAAAGTTCTGCTTACAGAACATGGAAATGTTGTAGTAGCCGCTCGTAGGCACTTCAAATTCCCACTCAATCCACTTTCCGGCCGTTTGCCAGGAGGTTCCGCCAATGGTATTGTTTAACAGCACCTTCGGGCTGGAGGGATATACCGCCGGTGAAGACTGGTCTTGTCTTGGGTACAACATCTGGGAGGAAGTTTTAGCAGCTGTTTCGGCCTCGATACGAATATTCGCACCGGTGGTATCCTTAGCTCCCTGTGCATCCATGGATGCCTTGTAGGAAGCGTAATCTACTACATCCTTACTGTTATTCAGAATAATCTGGTGGAGCAGCATTGGTTCTCTCTGAGAAACAATGCTAAGGGTGTGCACACCCTTCTCCAGATAGATATTCAGCGGTGTCACTATGTATCCGTTGCTGTCGTAGAGATAGCTCTCCACCCACTCGGGAATTTCTAAGGTTCCGGGCTTTACATCATTGCCCTGATTATCCTTCTCCCAATTCTTCACCAGAATACCGTTTTCATCGGTCACCAGCTCCGATACAGAATTGGTCCAGACACGCTGGAATTCAATCAGGGAAAGCTCTCCATAGGGAAGTGCTCCGTCAATGAAAAAGGCTCTCTGGATTTCGGAATTCTTACCATCGATGGGATAGTACAGAAGAGAAACGTCATAAAATCCGCTTTCCTCTACGGTAAATTCATATTCAATCAGTGCCTCTTCGGAGGTGTATACGCTTTTTCCTCCTCCCGGTGCTCCCTCAAAATCCTCATAGGTGATGGGAGACGCCGTCTCTCCCGCTTCCTCATATCTGACATAATCGGCTGCGGAAATAACGATTTCCTTTTCCGGATAGGTTGCCGGATAAGAAGCCACATACTCGTTATAGCCCGGAATGGAAGGGTCAATGGAATAGGTACCGATTAACTCCTCGTACTCCTCCATGGTAGTATCCGTCATAGCCATTACCGGCACGCTCTGGGCCATGGAAAGCAGCACTACGGCAGATAAACATATGCTTATTATTTTCTTGAAACTTTTATTCTTCATCATTACCTCTCATGCATACTGCACTAATATCTTACTCTTCCCGCAGAGGATAATTCTTTAAATCAGGAAGCTCATCTCGGGTGATAACATGCTCATGCTCGTAAACCTTTTTCACCATTGCCTCTTCTGTATACTGCTCCGACAGAGCCATCAGTGTCTTGGATCTGCTGATGAATTCGCCGCCCCAGGTTGCGAAGGAGCCCCACATAGCACCGTCTCTGATGGCTAAATCCGGGTCAAACATACAGCCGTTTTCCGAAAGAATAATCATCTTCTTGGCATCGGTGTAATCCATCACTTCCAGATACTTGGAGGTCTGAGGTGTGTACACCTTTTCGCCGGGGTAGATATCCTCTCCGATGATATCCACGTATTCATCACCGGGGTACCATTCCTTATCCTGTCCGTTCCATACCCAGATAAGGTTATTTAATCCATATTCATTGGTAAGTCTGTCATATAACAGCACATACAATTCCTTGTAAGCTTCTGCTCCGGCATCACCCCACCAGAACCAGCCGCCGCTGGCCTCGTGAAGAGGTCTCCAGAGAATGGGAACATCTGCTTCCTGAAGTCTTAGGAGCTCTTTTGCAATGGCATCGATATCCTTCATTAAGAGGTCGTAGCCTTCTTTATCTTCACCACTCATAATCTTTGCAAGGTCAATATTTGTATGCTCTTTATAAAAGGCTGAATACCATTTTCCGGTAATGTACTTCTCCGGTGCGTTCCAATGCCAGCAGAAAGTAACGATTCCGCCCTCTTCCCAACACTGCAAAGCGTGCTCCACTGCCTGAGAACTGCTGCCGTTTGCCACGCGGGAAGGAGTGTACTCAATCATGTCCAGACCTAAGATGGCCGGATACTTGCCGCCGGTGGTCTTCCAGATGACTGCGTTTTCATTACCATACATACCGGTATCGCAATACTGGCCGGACAAAATGTCAGTTCCATAGATATCGCAGAGATAAGTCATCAAACGCTTTGCAGAGTCCGTAGCATTTTGATTTACCAGCACCGGCTCAATATCAAATCTGGAATTGTCCAGCTCATCGGACATTTTCACTTCCAGCTTATCCACTGCAATCCAGCCCCAATAAGCTTCAATTCTGACCTCATGCTCACCGGGTTCCATGTATACGCGCTCTAAAATGGAGTCTGTAAACGTCTTTCCCTCTACGGAAACAGCCCCCAATTTCTCTTCATCCACGTACACGTAATTCTCTTTATAATTACCGTCCATGGATTTACTGGATATGTTGATATCATAAAATCCGGTTTCTTCAATGTTAATTTTTACTATCAGGGAATCTTCACCGGCTTTCTCAAAGCCTTCCACGATTCCTTTATTGATGGTCACGTTTCCCACCATCATTCCTTCTTCTGCCTGATAGACCATGGCATCCTCCCAGCTGTAAACCTTTGGTGTACTTGTCGGCGTGGGCGCTGGAGTCATCTCCGGCTCCTGCACCGCTTGAGAACAACCGGTTAATAATAAGGCCAATGCTAAACATCCTGCTTTACTGATAATCTTTCTCATTAATCTGCTCTTTTCTTTCATTTAAGTTAATTTAAGTTAATTTAAGCTTAATTGAATATTACTACAGGAATTTGGCTTTTGCAACCCCTTTTTTATGCAACTTGTCAAAAACCACATCCCTTTCTTTGTAGTTATCGTCAAATTGACCACAGTACCAAGGTACCAAACACCCCTTGAGAAAATACATGATTTGGTTCTTGATTTAACTAGATATTGTATTTTAGTTACTTAAAAAAATTTTTAAGTTAAGCTATTTTATCTTTGACTTTTGTTTTTTAGTTTTCTCTAAAGTAAATTTTCGATTTTTTGCACAAAAAAACATGCTCCTAAGAACATGTTTTTAAATAATGCTATTTAATCTTGATACTCCTTAAAGTACATTCCCACGCGTTTAATGTCCGTTTTATATTTGCGCACTAATTCATATATATAATCAGTGGTTGCCTTCTGCTCCACAAGTCTATGTGCTCTGGTCTTCTGCGGTTTTTTCTTTGTAGATACATACAGGGAGCCTTTCATAAGCTTTTTCCTGTCATCATACAATTCAAACACCCACGATCTGACACTCTTATAATTGTCATAGCAAGTCAGAATATATGCCGCATCACGTAAATCATACACATAATAACCAGCTCTGGTAGCCTCCTGCATCTTCAGTATGAGTTCACCCTCCGTGGTTACAAATATGTTCTCATCACCTTCCAGTATTTTGCCCTGATACTTTTTAAAAAAATCATCACAAAAACTTGCAGCCTTCTTTCTATCGTGTATTACTGCCCAAATCACAAAAAGGATAAACGCAATAATAACTGCCACTACTGCCGGATGCATGGTTGCTGCTCCTGCTGTTAATAACATATACATTCCCTCTTTTCTTATGTAATTAATATACTCTCTTCGATATCTTTCCCTGACTGATATCCTCTGCAACAATCCTTCTTGCCTTTTTCAAAAGAACATAGGTAATAGGGCTGGCAATCACACACGAAATAATACAAATCGCTGTAAATCTTGTCACTGCCTCCACATTCATGTCCTCAGGCTTAAGCAAAAATAAATTTGCCAATCCATAAAGTCCAAATGCAAATCCAAAAACCGCTGCAATAGAGAAAATATTCAGAATAATAGTAAGAATCGGATGATTCGGAACCTTCTTAATCATACATTTCTCCTTCTCTTCCGTAATCGTTCTCGATTATACTCTACTCCCTTTGGAATGTCTATGTATCATTTGTCCTATATCAATTAGTACATCTTTTTACTATTTATGATATCAACAATCTAAGCACCGTAAATAAATCTGCGGTGGATTCCGGGTTTTTCTTAATTTCGATGGTGTGCAGTGCCGGCTCATCGGATACGTACACTTCCACGGACTCGATGGCACTTCCCCAGCCGTTTTTGAAGTCACCGTCCAGTGTTTTCACCAGCTCCCCGTCCACATACACGTCGTACTGACCATAAGTGCCATCGGTGGTTCTCTGGAAACAGATACCGATATTGGCTGCCTCCACATTTTCAAAGATGATGGACTCCTCTCCGGTAGCGGTGTGCCAGCTTCGGGTAAAGTAGGAATTTATTCTTGCATCCTTAAAGCTGCCCAGCTGGGAAGGTGTGATTTCCTCCGGGCCAAGCATGTCCGCATTTAAGTAGCTCTCCTTGGTTAAGGAAGTATAATCAAATGGTGTCACTTCCTCCGGGATTTCCTCCAGTCTGCTGTACACATCATTTAAATAAGTATAGAGAAGCTCGCCGATAATGGCATGTCCCATATCGTTGGGATGCACATTGTCCGGAGAAATATCATCCCAGGTGAATTCCTTATTCTCGATAGACTCAAGCACTGCGTTACCATAGCTTATCATGGGCAGACGATACTTAAATCCGATAAGAGCGTCGTTTTCCTGGGCATTGGTGCCGTCCTCCTGGGTGGTAAATACCAGCATCACCGCCGGCTCATTCTCCGACAGCATAATCTTGCGCACCAGATTGTCATAACTCTTCTTATAGAAATTGTCCGCGCCGTCGTTCACGGAAAACTCCACGATTACCACGTCCGGATTATGGTCCAGCACATCCTGCTTCACACGATGCACACCAAGATAGGAGGGCGTTCCGCCGATTCCCGCATTGATATAATTCACCTTGGTATCCGGGAAGCAGCTTTCCCACCAGCTGTAGAAAATGGTAGCGTAGCAGTTTCCAAAGGTAGAAGAGCTATAGCCCTCTGTAATGGAGCCGCCGATAGTAGCTACCGTAATTTCCTCCCCTGACTGAGCCTTACGCATGACCTTAGCCAGTCTGGTTAAGTCTCCCTCTAAGAACGCAGTGGCACGCTCGTACATCTCCTCGGTTACATAATCCGTCTTCAGAGGCACTCCTACGAATTCCGGCTCCGCCTCTACGGGAACCTCCGTAGCTACCGGCGCTTCTGTGGGCTGCACACTCTCCGATGCCACCGGTGCACTGCTACCGCACCCGGTGAAAAGCACACAACATAATAAAATAGATAATAATTTGTATTTCATTCCCAATATTTCCCCTTTATGTCCCCATTATAATTCTTCTGTTTTAAAGGTGGTATATCCTTCATAGTAATAACTATGATCAATGCCCTTCATATACACTTCCCGACTGTTAACCTCGTCCGTAAGTGCCACTCTCAGCACATGCTTGATTTCAATATCACGCACGGGACTGCGCTCCATGGCAAGCAGATAATCTTCCTTGTCTACTTTACTCCAATCCACCACCTGCCCGATTTCCTTTTTCAACATCAAATCCAGCCAGATGCGCATGCTGCGCCCATTCCCCTCACGAAAAGGATGCGCAATATTCATCTCCACATACTTCTCAATGATTTCATCAAAGGTCGATTGCGGCATCTTATCAATATTAGCAAGCGCCGCATCCAAATACATAAGAGGTGCAAAACGGAAATTACCCTTTGCCAAATTAACCGTGCGAATTTCTCCCGCAAAATCGTAAATGTCCTCAAACAGTTCTCTATGAATGGCTTGCAGTGCGGAGAATTTCCCTGCCTCCAATTTATCAATCCTGCCACATTCAAATAACTCCGCCGCTTTCTTCTTACTAAGCCTCTCCTCTTCCCGAGCAAGCTCCGCAGAATTTTCAATCCCTAATCTATTATCCAGCGCCATACCTTCCTCCTGTTTGCCCTATAATGATACTTACCACATCCTACTCAATCACAAAGGAGCATGCCGCTGCATCCGTACCGTCCGTCAGGCTTGCCTTACCGCCTGTCAGTGTCAGATACATGCCCGCAAAAGCTACGGATTCAAAGGAAACACCTTCTCCGGATAATCCTTTCACGGTCTTAAAGGTCTGTACATCCGCCATCTTTCCTGTAGTATCCTGAGTCAATCCCACGGCACCTTCCGAAGCGGTGATATAAAGACCCGGCTTGTTATAAGCTTCGATGGAAACGTAATATACATTTTCCTCATCCGCTTTGCCCGGTACAATCTCCCAGGCAGCATCGTCTACCTTGGCCTTATCCAGATTGCTTCCCAGCTCTACATTCGTATATGGATAAGCAGTATCCGCGCCGGAATTCACAAACCATGCATGAGCAAGCACCTCGCCGTTTGCGGCAGTTAAGGTGGACTTCACGCCACTGATACCGGTGGCAGTTTCTGTCACAAAGTTTACATAACCATCATCATCAATCTGCAATTCCTCGATACAAGCCACTCTCCGGTAGCCATTTCCATGGGGCAGAGAGCCGTTATGATAAATCATATAGGTCTTTCCCTGGAAATCAAAAACAGCCGGGTGATTGGTGTTGGAGGTAGCAGTAGGGTCCATCAGATAATCCTGGAATTCCCAGCTGCTCTTCATTAAAGTGCCGGCGGTTGCATAAGCCAGCTGCTCTCTCCACCCATAAGCGTAGAACAGATAGTAATCACCGTAGTAGTTACCATTCTCATCCTGTCTTCTGTAAAGCCATGGTGCTTCTGTAAAGAGTGTTGGCATGGACTGTTTCCGCACATCTGCATCAAACAAAATCTCACCATCACCATCGTAATCCTTCACAGATATCATATCTTCGTTCAGCTCACACATATACAGCTTGGAATTTCCCCAGCAAAGGTATCTGTGCTCTTCTCCGGTCTCATCCTTCTCAATCCACACAGTGGGGTCAATATCATTCCACGCAGAGGTCTCATCCGTAGTAAAGGAGCCCTTTACCAAAGCTTCCCCGATATCTGTAAAAGGTCCTGTGGGGCTTTCGGATACCGCCACACCGATGGACTGCTTACCCTTGTCCGTCTTGTCCCAGGAGCAGAAGTAAAAGTAGTACATATCCTTACCCGCTTCTGCATCATAGTGCTTTGCTACCTGTCCTGCCCATGCTGCATTTCTGTCCGCCCAGGTAACATCCGACATACTCAGCACCACGCCCTCATAGGTCCAATTCACCAAATCCGTGGTAGAATAACACTGATAGTCCGGAATCAGATAAGCATCACCCACTGCCGTATCACGACCGGTATAAAGATATACCGTATCTCCATCCACCAGCACGGAAGGATCACCGCCATAGGTCAGCTCTCCCTCTGCATTGAAGCCACCGATGGGATTACCAAGCTCACTCTTGGCAATTTCAATAGGTTCCGTCACCAGCTGCTCCGGTTCCGCAGTAGGCGTCTCCGCTTCCACATCCGTACCTTCTACCACCGAGGACTCCGTAGTGGCAACATTTTCCACTTCGCCCCCACAACCGCATACAGATACCATCATGGTACCTGCCATCAATAAACATAATAATTTCTTTTTCATAGCCGCTTCCTAATCCTTTGTCCTTAAATATTTGGATAACATGTTAAATTATACCAAAGGGTTCTTTTGAAAGAAACCCCCAATAAAATTATTCCACATATCCTATCCACTGCATTCTGCTCTCATCAATCTCCGGTACGCTAAGCGCCACCTCAGCCACCGGAAGCTTGCATCCCTTGCAGATAAACAGAGGCACCTCATTCAGCGCCACATCTACATAATGATGTCCTTTGGGGAGTATCTCCTGATAAATACTTCCATCCGGCATGAACTTCACAAACATCATCTCCTCCGGCAAATATACGTATCTGCCCGTAGCATTCTGGGTATATACCGGGGCAATCATCGCCTCCTCGGAAAGCATCAGCTGATCCTCCACCTGCCTGCAATGCTTATCCTCCGGGTATACAAAGGCAAGGGGCTTAAAGAGCATATCATTTTCCTTTGCCGCCTTAAGGTAAGCCTTATACAGATAGGGAACCAGACGATAACGAACTCCGATAACATGCCGGAAATCTTCGATTCCTTCGAAGCGGTACGCCTCCTGATCCCGGGTACCGATGGCTGCATGATTACGCATCAGCGGTGTAAATACCCCCAGCGCCAGCCAGCGGAGCAAAAGGTCTCTGGTGGTATTGTCTCCAAAGCCGCCCAAATCCGCGCCGCAGTACAAAAATCCGCACATATTTAAGGACGGCAGCATCTTCAGATTCAATAGGATATGACTCCACCAGGACTTATTGTCCCCCGTCCAGATGCCGCCGTAGCGGTGCATGCCGATATAGGATGCTCTGGAAAACATAAGAATCTCCTTATCCGGCGCTATCTTAGGGAATGCCTCTCCCGCCGCACGAGTCATATGATAGCCATAAAGATTGTGTACCTTGTCGTGGCGCACCATTTCCCCGTTCACATTATGATAAAAGCGCTCATAATCCTTAGGATTGTTTTGCAGCCTATTAAAATGCTCCTCCAGCGTACCCGGCTTTGCATCCAGCTTCTCTTTCGCAGTCTCCTTCACACATTCGTCCAAAGCATCGATGCCCTCCCTGCTGTAGAAGATGGCGGGCTCATTCATATCGTTCCAAAAACCGTCGATTCCCTGGTCAATAAGCACCTTGTACTTACTTCCGAACCATTCTCTGGCTTCCTTGTTCAGAAAGTCCGGGAAATGTGTCCAGCCCGGCCATACGCAGGCCTCAAAATCACTGCCGTCCCCTCTCTTACAGAAGTACCCCTTATCCCGGCCTTCCTCATAAATATCATAGCCCTCTTCCATCTTCACCCCCGCATCAATGATGGGTATCAGATGAATATTCTGGGCCTTTTTCTCTGCCACATAATTTGCAAAATCCGGGAAACGCTCAGGACTTACGGTGAAATCCTTATAATCCACCATATAATCGATGTCCATATACACCATATCAATGGGGATATTGTTGCCACGATAGCCTTCGATGACATTGTCGATATCCTGCGCATTCATATACCCCCAGCGGCTCTGGCCAAAGCCAAAGGCGTACTTAGGCGGAATATAGCTGCTGCCGATGATTTCCCGGAATTGTTTCACCACATCCAGGGCACTTTCTCCGGTAATCTCATACACATAGAGATTTGCCTCCTCACAGGATACGGTCAGCGTATCCTGCCGGGTGTAGCCGATATCAAAGGTCAGCTTTGCCGGATAATCAAAGAAAAGTCCCACATTCTCCTGGCCGGAAAGCAGGATGAAATTATGGGCACCATACAGGGACACCTTGTCCTCCGTGTGGTTAAAATCATCGCTGCACAGGCTCACATACTTATAGCCTCTTTTGTTAATCCCACGATTGGCCTCGCCCAGACCGTAGACCACCATGTCATCTTCCATTTCATAGGTAAAGGCAAAGCCCTCTTTCAGAGAAACCTTCCCCAGTGTAAACTCTCCGGACTCTGCCGGAATTTCCACAATCACCGCCTCCGTCTCAAAGGGCGTGCCGAATTTATACTTTCTAACCATAATTTGCCTCCAAGTTATGAAGTGTTACCTTTATTTTTTCCAATATTAATGATATCATGTATGTATTGATTACAGCAAGAAATTACGATTGGGAGGTTCATAATTTATGGTTTCGAATGATAAAATCTGGATTGGCCAGGCTGGTGCGGAGAAGGTATTCATTTACCCCTCCATGGCTAACCGCCACGGCATGATTGCAGGTGCCACCGGTACCGGTAAGACCGTTACCTTAAAGGTAATGGCAGAGAGCTTCAGTGATTTGGGCGTTCCTGTGTTCTTAGCAGATATTAAGGGGGACTTATCCGGTATGGTTTCAAGCGGTGCTCCCACCAAGACGGTTACTGCCAAGATGGAGGAGCTGTCCCTGGATAAGGAAGGCTACGAATTTACCAGCTATCCCACTACCTTCTGGGATGTATACGGCGAAATGGGTATCCCCTTACGTGCCACCATCTCGGAAATGGGTCCCCTGCTCCTTGCAAGAATCCTTGATTTAAACGATATCCAGACCGATATTCTTTCGGTTATTTTTAAGATTGCGGACGACGAGAATTTACTTCTGGTAGATACCAAGGACTTACGTTCCATGATTAGCTATGTCAGCGAGAACTCCAAGGAATTCTCTCTTATCTATGGAAATATGTCCAAGCAGAGTCTGGCTGCTATCATCCGCGCTATCATTTCCTTGGAAAGCCAGGGCGGCGACCTGTTTTTCGGCGAGCCGGCCTTAAATGTACAGGATTGGTTCCAGACTATCGGCGGCAAGGGTATGATTAATATCTTAGAGTGCGAAAAGCTCTTTAACAATCCTACTATGTACTCCACCTTCCTGCTCTGGATGCTGTCCGAGCTTTTCGAGATTCTTCCCGAAGCCGGTGATTTGGATAAGCCAAAGATGGTGTTCTTCTTTGACGAAGCCCACATTCTTTTTGACAACGCTTCCAAGGAGCTCTTGGAAAAAATCGAACAGGTGGTAAAGCTGATTCGTTCCAAGGGCGTGGGTGTATACTTCATCACCCAGAATCCGAAGGATATCCCCGACGGTGTACTGGCACAGCTGGGTAACAAGGTGCAGCACGCACTCCGTGCCTACACTCCGGCAGAGCAAAAGGGCGTAAAGACCGCAGCAAATTCCTTCCGTCCCAACCCGGAATTTGATACCTATGAGGCGATTACCTCCCTGGGCATTGGCGAAGCGCTGGTTTCTGTACTGGACGAGGACGGTGTTCCTACCATGGTGCAGAAGACCTCCATCCTGCCTCCCCAGAGTCAGATGGGTCCCATCGACCAGAGCCTTAGAAATGAGGAAATCCGCTACAGCAAGCTGTACATGAAATACGCAGATCCTATCGATGACGACAGCGCTTATGAATTCTTACAGCGCAAGGCCTTAGCTGAGGCTGAGGAGGAAGCCGCTGCTAAGGAAGAAGAGGCTGCAAGGAAGCAAGCCGAAAAGGAAGCTGCCGCTGCCAAAAAAGCAGAAGAAAAGGAAGCCGAGGCGCGCAAAAAGCAGATTAAGAGAGCCACCAAGAGCGTGGCGAGCTCCGCTGCCGGCACCATCGGGCGTGAAATCGGCAACACCTTAGGAAAGTCCGTAGGCGGCTCCTTCGGAAAGAAGCTGGGCGGCAATGTTGGTGCTTCCCTGGCACGAAACATTATCGGAACCTTATTTAAGCTCTAAACTCCTTGTTGAGATTTTAATTCACATATGCTACAATGAGTCTCGCTGGCTCGGAGGGCAAAGCATTCGTTAGAAATGTAATGCCGGATAAGGCTACAGATTGAAATATCTGTTCCTCATCCGGCATTTTTATTATTTTAACAGGTTAAGGAATGGGCGTCCGGGCTGCCGGGGTGAGGATGGGTGGTAGTTTTTTTATCAGGGCTGCAATATTAAGAATTTCTAAGGTTTCTGCGGAAGGTTTTCGAAAAGCTACGGGCCGGAGTCAATGCGCGTCCATGCGCAGTGACTCCTCAAGTGGACATCCTTGTCCACTTGTCCCTGATTTTGGAGCAGAAACCTAAGAAATTCTAAATATCTCCGCATTCAAAAAAAACTACCACCCATCCTCACCCCGGCAGCCCGGACGCCCATTCCTTAATTTGTCAACATAGGTTTAGAACAGGAGGATTTTATGGAAAAGACAAAAGATTTTACAAGTGGGAGTGTACTTGGCTCCCTGATTAAGTTTGCAATCCCGGTGTTTGCGGCAATGTTTCTGCAGTCCCTTTATGGTGGTGCTGACCTGCTTATTGTGGGGCAGTTTGCACAGACTGCGGATGTATCCGGCGTTTCTACGGGAAGTGTGCTGGTGCATACTCTGACTATGGTGATTACCGGCCTTTCCATGGGCATCACCGTATTTGTTGGACAGAAAATCGGCGAAAGGAAGCCGGAAGAAGCTGGCGAAGCCATAGGTGCAGGCGTCGCACTGTTTTCCCTGATAGGCATTATTCTGGCTTTGGTTCTGGTGATTTTTTCAAGGCAGTTCACCGGTCTGCTTCATGCTCCGGCGGAAGCCATTGAACAAACGAACATTTATATCAAGGTTTGTGGATTCGGTGCTATTTTCATCGTACTTTACAACCTTTTAGGTGCCATCTTCCGTGGAATCGGTGATTCCAAAACACCTTTAATCACGGTATGTATTGCCTGTGTTTTAAATATTGTGGGAGACCTGCTTCTGGTAGCGGTATTTGGACTTGGTGCCATGGGTGCCGCTATTGCAACAGTAGTTGCCCAGGCCGTCAGTGTAATCGTTTCTCTTCTCCTCATCATGAAGAAGGAGCTTCCTTTCACCTTCCGAAAAGACTACATACGCTTTGAAGGAAGCTACATTGGCAAAGAACTGAAGCTGGGACTTCCCATCGCGCTTCAGGAATTCCTGGTTGGAATTTCCTTTTTGCTGATTCAGACGGTGGTAAATTCCATCAACTTAACTGCCTCCGCAGGAGTAGGCGTGGCCGAGAAGGTCTGCGCCTTCATCATGTTGGTACCCTCTGCCTTTTCCCAGGCCATGTCTGCCTTTGTGGCCCAGAATATCGGTGCCGGTTTAAAGGAGCGTGCATTAAAGGCATTGAAATGCGGCATCCTATCCTCCCTGGCAGTGGCAAGTGTTATTGGTACTTTCACCTTCCTTCGGGGAGACCTGCTTGCAGGAATCTTCTCCAAGGATCCGGCAGTAATCCTGCAGGCTCACGATTATCTCAAGGCCTACGCCATTGACACCTTCCTGACATCCTTCCTGTTCTGCTTTATCGGCTACTACAACGGATGCGGAAACACCTTTTTCGTCATGCTGCAGGGGCTGGTTGGCGCCATCTTAGTACGTATTCCCGTGGTATTTTTCATGAGCAGCCTCCCGGATGCCACCCTCTTCCACATCGGACTGGGTACCCCGGCCGCCACCATCGCACAGATTACCATGTGCCTGCTGTTTATGCTCTACCAAAACCGCTTTGCCGGAAAACATGCCGTACGTTAACTGCAAAGAGCCAGCATCTGCCACATTTCTTCTTCCTGAAGAAATTTTTCGTGAGTGAAGATGAGGAGTGGCTTGTCCATATCGGAATTTTCCAGAAGCTTTTGTAAGGCTTGCAGGCTTTCCACATTCTCCAGCCGGATAGCGGTCCGGTAGAAGTCCAGACCCAGTTCATTGTCCCGGTGGTAATTTTGCTCCTTTAGAACTTCGTGGGCATCTGCATCCAGATAATAACACTCCCTGTCATACTCGGCACTGATGAGTCCTGTGATGCCACACTTGGCATCCTTAAAGCCTCTGCAGTCCGCCAATGTTCCTGCGTAATAATGAATGCGTGGACATCTGTCGATGGAACTTTCACTGCCGGTAATCCTTAAAAGCTCCGTGATTACCTCCTCGTAATCGGCCTTCGCTCGGTCATAGTCATCAATAGCATCGGGAGATGGAAATTTCTTCGAGCCATAATTGGTAGCATATTCCGTTCCATGGAAGCCGAATTTCAGCCAGTCTGAAGCTTGCTGAAACTCTTCCGCATACTTATCCGGTACCTGCGCTAAAGAGCCCCGCGGCGTTTTACAAAAAGCATAGCCGGAAAATGACATCTTATAAGTGTCATGTAGCTCTCTCAATCGGTGAAAAGTAGGCTGCTGCCAAAGACTTTCATAAGTATTCTCCGCCAAATCCAAAAAGGCATCAATAAAATCGTCTATCGAATAATGTACCTTACTCATATTAATACATTTCCTTTATCTCAAAATCTCCCGAAGCACATACCCATTTCTTCCGAGTTCCTTAGTCTCGTACAATGCCTTGTCCGCCACCTCAAACATCTCCTCAAAGGCCTTCTTGCTCTCCGTATAAGCAGCACCCACGCTGACGGATATCTTTCTGGAAATATTATGGTAAGTAAAACTCATATCCATTTCCTTCACCAGCCTTCCAAGAAGCTCCTCCACGGACGCCATCTCCTGTCCATAGATATACATCATGAACTCATCACCGCCGAATCTGGCAGAAATAGTATTTTCGTCGAATATATTCTGTAGCTTTCCTACGAGAAGCTGCAAGACGGCATCCCCTCCCGCATGGCCAAGAGTGTCATTCACTCCCTTAAAATCATCCAAATCAATCACGGCCAACGTAGCCGGCAGATAATTCTCTGTATTTTCCTGCAAAAGCCCCAGCTGTTTATCAAAACCCTTTCTGTTATAAATGCCGGTCAAGGCGTCTCTCTGCGCACGGTCCTCTGCCTGCTGTAATTCCTCAACCGTCTTTTGAACATTGCAGATTTTTCCGATAACACTTTGAGGGGTACCGTCATTCTTGTATATAACACGAAACAGCAAACGATACCACTGCTTATTGCCCTCTATATCTGTCATGCGGAAGGCCTGCGTCACTTCCTTACCTTCTTTTAAAGCAGCCTGATAATTCCGTAATATCTGCCCCACATTGTCATTCTCATACCCATCATCGCTAAATCTTATATTTTTGCTTATTGCAAAGCGCTCCTGCAGCTTATTGTCAAAGAAAAATACTTCCGTAGCATAGTCATATCCAATGATATATTCATCGATTAGGGATGTCAGCAGCTCATACCGCTGTGCATCCAAAGCTTGTTTTCTGGCACTTCTATATTTCTCCAGAATAACCGTCACAAAGGTCACTGCGATAAGGAGAAAAATGCCCAGCAAAACTATAATGCAGGGAATGGGATTCTCTTCTATGAAACGCTTTAAAGTAATGGGCTTCCTGCCCGGCTCCATATAATCCCGCAAAACTATCTGCAAATTCTCCTCCGGCATGCCATAGATACACTTGTTACATATGGAAATCAGTCTGGTATCCACATCCTTTGCAAAGGCAAACCCTAGCTCCACACCCCCTGAAAGAGGCATCACGGAGATATTCTTACAATCCAGCTCCTGCACATAGTATTCCGCCGTGTAATAATTCATAATCGTCCATGAGGAGGCATCCGTCTCTATAGATGCTATCGCCTCTTCATACGTTGCATAACGTTTCCCTAAAGAATGAACCTCCGCCGTATGGGAGCCTACCTCTTCACCTTCCACATAAGCACTCATTGAAGACTCCAGCTCCGCTACCGCCAAGGCCTCGTTTCGCACCAGTACATTCATGGACGAAAGGTATTCCTTTGAAAAATTTAAGTCCTCCCCGTAGTCAGCGTCCACATCAATGCACGCAATCATATCTATATCATTCTCTGACAACGCCGCAATCATCTCCTGCGTATTATCATATGGCACATAAGTAACGGATAAACCGGTGCTTTCCCCAATCATATCGCACATATAGGATGCCAAACCGGTAAACCCGCCTTCCTCCTCATACTGAAAAGGAGGCATATTTCGAACATAACCCACGCGAAGCAGCTGCTTCTCCTCCAGATAGTCGCTCTCCGTCTGTGAAAAACTAACCTCATAGGAATCAATTATGACACTCTCATACAGCGCCGTTACCTTTTCCTCCTCTACAGGCATATCCGGTGTTCGGTTTGCTTCCCACTTGGAATTCCACTCCTGTGCAATATCCTCAAAGGTCTCCGGGCGACTCCCCTTTGCCGCCTCAATCACGCGCTTTATCTCCTGACCATTCTCTAGATTCAGTCCGGCACTTAATACTTGTTTTGTCAGATAGTTATCTCCTACCGAGAGATTATTACAAAGTAGTAGTACATCCTCCATGTCTCCATAAGAAGCCGGATAGGGGTCCGTCCGCACAATGGAAATGGTTTCGTGGTCAAGCGCAAAGCCGGATTCATCCAGCATATAGCTGACAAAGGCTTTTGCCGCATCCGGATTTTCACTATTTCTGCTGACACCATAGTTATAATCCGTGGATATGGTCATATACTGCCGACCTTCAATCTCATTGGGAAAAGGCATGAACGCAATGGCGTCCGAATTGGGACCGGCAGCCTTAAACTGGGAAACCGCCCAGGAGCCAATGGCAACACAACCGATTTCTCCACGATTCAGCATTTTTTTAGAGCGATCCCAGGTAATTTTCTTCAAATCCTCCTCACACATTCCCAGTTCCACGATATCATACAAAAGCTCATACACTTCGTAATGTGCGGAGCCTTTCAAAAACGGGTCCTTTTCTTTAATAAGCAGATTCTCCTTATAATCAGGATTTCCCGTCATCTCGATATATGAAAAACTCTCCCATATCGGAAGAGCCCATTCCGACGCATAATTCGTATAGAACGGAATCGCCTCCGTTCGCTCCTTTATACTTTGTAGCGCAATCAAAAAGTCCTCTATACTCTTAGGAGGCTCGGAGATACCAGCCTGATAAAACACATCTTTATTATAGAGAATTCCAGAAGTATAGGCAAAGGATGGGATACCATATACAATCTTCCCCGAATAGATTGCGTTTTGCATATAGAGATATTTCTCATCTAATTTATTGTACTCACCCAGCGCCCGGAAATATGTACCAACTTGGTCGTAGGGAATATAGGTTGGAATAAGTAACACATCCCCGTAATCCCCGGATTCTATTCTTTCCTTAATTTCATTTTCATAATCCCCGTAGGCATGGTACTCCAATGTAACATTCGGGTATTTCTTTTGAAACCCCTCCAAGTACTTCGCCATATCCTCTTCACTAACATTTAACAGGATTTCCAGGTGTCCGGAAAGCTCCTGCGTGGCATTCACCTGTATTCTATCTCCCATAAAGAACGTCACCGCAATCAATATGGCAGTTAATAGTAAACATCCTCTTTTTTTCATTTGTGCACCTCGTTTGTAGCCCAATAGTACTATTCTATTTTAGCACACTATTTTCTTCTATGCTACCCGACATAAAACAAACTTTGTGAAAAGTACGTGGGATTAAGCACCTCTTTAAAACAACTCATCCAGCAATATGTAATACCGGATTTTCTCCCAGTCCGGCTCGATTCCCAGCTTTTCAAACAGGAGGTTTTCCTTGAAATCATTCCGGCGTGCAGAACCATAATCACCGTTATAATTGTGCTTCAGGCTACGGAAACACAGGGCAATATCCTGCCATTTATCCGCGATTCCAATCTTTCCCAGGTCGATGTAGCCGGATATTTTTCCATTCTGCACAAAGATATTGGGCAAACAAAAATCTCCATGGGAAAGCACAGGTTCCAGGGGTGGCTGGTGATCCTTTAACCAAACCAGTAGCTCCGCCGGATCTTTAAATCCCCCTTCGCCAAAGGTTTCCGGCTCTACGTTATCTACATCCACCTCGCCATTTTCTACATTAGCCTCTGCCACGGCCAGCTTCACCGGCAAATCCCATCTCTGCGGACAGTCCGAGATATCCACAGTCCACAATTTTTTCAGCCCCTCTGCCAGAAGCTCCGTCACCAGCTCCTGGTCACTTAAAATGCTTTCGTCGTAGCTCATCACGCCGGGCATTTTGGACATCAGCAGGTAATTCATCCCATTTTCCACCTTGTGATATAAAACCTCAGGCACCGGGAGTTTTCCCGCAAGCCATTTCATCATTACAGCCTCGCTCCGGGTCTCCTCATCCTCCTTTTGGACTTTCAAAACCATATCCTCAAAAAGGAAAATGCCGGAGCCGGACATGCCTATGCTGTCCTTGGTGTAGGGCTTGCCTGCTATTAGGCTTTTCAAGTCTCTCGGTAAAGATGTTTCTAATTCTTGCATCACCTATCTCCTCTTAGCAAAATAACCGCCTAAACGGCGGTTATTCATCATCCTCGTCAAAATTTACTAATCCGTATTCCACTAGCAGCATATCCTGGTATGCCTCATCCTGTGTGGATTTCTGTAAATCCTCAATACGCCCATCCCGGATAAGCAGCTCATTTAATCTGTTCAGCTGTTCCTTCGCTTCCAAATAACCATCTCTTCGCTCATAGCGCATCAATTCGTCAAATTTCATATATGACACCTCCACCTCAGGCAATGACTTTATCCTCGTCACATATCCATGAATCTTTCGCGTCACTGTATTCTTCACATTTTCAATTTTACTACTTTCCATATCGTTAAGCAATAATTTTATTTCTTGATTACCACCCTTTGAGCCACCGGTATAAAAATACAAATACTCTCCACCATTGTTTTCTTCATATTGCCTCACCTCTACATCCAATCGAATGCCGCGGTGCTCTGGAGATATTCCTGGAATAATCTTTTGCGCCACGACCTCCAAGTTTACAATTTTTCGTTGCAGTAAAACAGACAATATCTCCCGACAAAAATCTTTACCCGTTTCTTCGTCATTTGCCACCCCATCCATTAAAAAATTGTCAATTAAATTAAGGTCCTTTAATGGTTTTTTCTCCTCTCGCGCTGCATTGTACCCTCCTCTTTATTGAATTTTACTTTGTTTGAAATCTTAAGCGAATGCCATGAAATGATTTGATATAGACGAATTCGTTAGCTCTATAGCGTTGTATCCAATTATATCTGCTGATTCACATTGAGTCAATACCAAGAATAAAAAAATTTATCTTATAGTGATTGTATCAAAAGAGCATGATTGATATTTGTTCAATCATCACGGTTACTTTTATCATTTATATTATCATAAAATATTTATAAATAAACTCTGAATTATATAGTATAATGTTTTTGAATGGGAACGGTTGCCCCTTGAAAAAGGGGGGGG
>JAFTXD010000160.1 GCA_017461775.1 Lachnospiraceae bacterium | reverse complement strand
GATATAGCCCTTTCGTAATCTAGAGACGAAAGGGCTTAAAATTCCGTGGTACCACTCTAATTCGCAAAATAATTTTCACTATCTGCGCACTTTTACTGCTCTGTAACGGGAGCAACCGCCTGCGACTACTTGTAATCCAATACCTCTTCCCCGCAAGGACTCCAAGGTGAGTTCTAAATCTGCCACTACTGCCTCACACCACCCGACAGTTCTCTGAAAGCTTAGGATTTATACTATTCCTCTTCAACGTCAAAATATAAAACTGAGAATAATTTTAACACTTTTTAAAATATTGTCAAGTGCTTACGGACGATACTGGGTATTGTAGCCCGGATTCTCCGAAGGACGCAGTGCATTGGGATAGTGAATATCCGTCTGCACATCTAAAATGGTCTTCTGCAAAATGCTGTAAACCTCCTGGGGATTCTCCAAATCCAAAAGCTTGGCATGACCGGTCTGGTCACTTCCCATGTTAAAATTCAAGGTGCAGATAATATCCCCCACACCAAGCATACGATCCAGCGCACCTACATGCATGGTCACATTAGAAAGGTCCTTGTAATAAATACTCTGAAACTCATAACCTACCAAACCGTTACACATAATAATACGCTTATCCGTAATGGCATACTGGGTATTTTTCCATCTGCCACTGGCAGTCACCATATTATAAAGCCAAATCCACACCGGCATCAGATGCAGCGCAAAGAACGGAATGATGAAGCCCATCATCTCTCCCGCAATTCCCGCGCCCACAAAGGTGGAAATAAAAAAGCCGTCAAACAAAAGCCAGATAATAGCAAAGGGCGCCATCTTCGTGGAGGAATTCACCACATATGCACTCTTCTTCGGCTGTCCCTTCCAGATAATACTTTCCCCCGGCATCAGCTGCCCTTCGATGCCCTGATAAAAGGACACGGTTGTCGTGTAATTTTTACTCATATTTATCCTCCCTACATAGTAATCCACATCAGTATATCATAATTCTATCACATTTCAAATATCACTATTTTCTCCCTGGAATCTGCTCCTGCAAACAAATCTCCCAGGTCTATTTCATCCACAAAATACAATTCACTCAAAAGTCCATCTTGGTCTCCGGCCAGCAAATAACTCATATATGCATCATCCGGATAATAAAAGAAGAATTGCAGTCTCCGTGGATTTTCATAATAGGAATTCACAATCCTGCGCATCACAGACTTTAGAATTTCCACCGGAAAAGGATTGAAAAAATAGAAGCAATCTCCCTCTGTAACTTCATATTTCTCTGCACTCTCACAAACAAATTCCACGCCCTGCCTGCCGCCATAGCTTTGGAGATTTTCCTGCGCCTGCCGGTAAATCTGTTCCTCATATTCCAGGCCAATCACCTTGCAGCCCAGCCTGTAATGCAGAAAAAAGCCCACACGTCCTTTTCCGCAGCCGTAATCAATCACCACATTCTCTTTCCCGATATATCCGCTCTCCGCAAGCCGCTCCAGCACCACGTATGGCGTGGGTTCATAAGGATGATGAAAGGTGTCCGCATGGGAATCATCCCGGCCGGTGGTATGTATTTTCAGTTTTTTGTCCCATTCACTATCCTTCATCATTCACTCAAAATCCCCATAATCACATCATAATTCTCCGGCTTATGCGGAAAACTACAGTCCGAACATACCTTTATCCGCCTTCCATTATGCTCCATATAGCTGGGATTTCCGGGACAATTCTCCTTCCCATACATGGGACAATAACAAAACAGACAATTAAAATCCTCAAGTCCCTTATGGCAGGGAAAATATTCGCATTTTTTGTTTTCAAAAAATCTGGATGAATTCTCCATAGCCCATCCTCCTTCTTATAACAGTCTTACCATACCATATTTGCAACGTTTTTTCCATAATTCCACTAACATATTTGAGCGCGCAGGGTATCTGGAAAATCTGTATCTTCTCATACCCCATAGTTGACATTTTTCCGGAACAACTTCCTCTAATTTTGCCTCAAAAGGGTACCATTAATTTCCAGCACAGCAAATACCCCGCATACCTTCACTTTCCGGGGTACCACATGAATATTTTCTATCAGTACCCTTTTCGTCCTCAGATCAACCTCCAAATCCGTTCTTTTCTATACAAATCAGGGCATTTCAGCTCCCTTAATTCCCATATACCCCTGCCATGCCTCTCATGACTTCAGAACACAAAAAAGACTGCCTCTCCGACAGATTTTCCCCATCAGAGTGACAGTCTTTACAGCTTCTACTTCCTAACAGCTCTCAAAATCGCCTGCGCCGCCTCTTTTGCACCACCGCTCTTTTTAAAGCTCTCCGCAATCTTTCCCGCATTCTCCTTATATATCTTATCTCCCAGCACTGCTTCCACAGCAGCTTTAATACTTCCACTATCCGTCTTCTCCAAACGAATGCCTGCGCCCACCTCGCCTACGCGATATGCCACGCCGCCCTGCTCCTGGGTCTGGGGAAACATCACCAGTGGTACTCCATGATAAAGGCTCTCACTGGCACTGTTCATACCACAGTGGGACAAAAATACATCTGCCTTTCGAAGCACCCCAATCTGATCCACCGACGGGTACACAGAAATATTCTCCGGCAGTTCTCCCAGCGCATTAATGTCCGTATCCTTTCCCACCGACATAATCACTTGATAATCCGTGCCCGCAAAGGCATTCACACAATTCTTATAAAAGTCCACGAACTGATTATTCACTGTTCCCAAAGAGATGTAAATCAGCTTCTCCCCGGTCTTTACAATCTCCTCCCCGGCCTCCCGAATGCAGGGGCCTACAAAGGCATACTTATCCGAAAACGTCTCCGCAAAGGGCTGAAACTCTTTGGATGTGTACACCACCGTATTCGTTTCATTATCATTCTGAACGATACTCAGAACGTTCTCTGCCGGATACCCCTTATCCCGAAGAGGTTGCAAAATCTTCCCCGTCTTAGGCATCTGAAAAATCATCTTAAACAAATCCCAAATGGACTGCTTCATAATTCTGGAAGAATACTGATTAAATGCAAAGGTAGTTGTAGAGGACACAAAAGGTACTCCCAGCTTCATGGCCGTCAACTTTCCCCAATATGCCACAGAATCTCCCACAATTACATCCGGTTGTAAGGCCTTGATTTCTTCCATGGCAAAATCATCCATGGCCAGGGTCGCCTTCGCAATCAGCTCCGTGGAAAATACAATATCCTTGCCCACTCTGTCCCCTGCATTTTCCGTCTCCTCCAACCCTAAGTCAATGTGGTCACAGCTGATAAAGTGTGCACCTGCGTTCTCCAGCTTTTCTTTAAACTCGTTAAAGCTGTAATAATACACCTCATGCCCCAGTGCCACAAGCTCTTTCACCACCGGCAAAGTAGGGTTGGTATGCCCATGGGCCGGTATACAAAAAAATACAATCTTACTCATAAAATCTTCCTCCACATTTACATATTGACTTCCCCAAATATCTGAGCAATCACCTTATCCATCTTATCCTTCGGCAGAATCGCCAGTCCTCTCTCCACATCCCCAAGCACTAAAATGGTATCCCCGGGCTTAATACCCAACATCTCCCTGCCTTCCTTGGGAATGACAAACTGCCCCTTCTCGCCGATTTTCACCGTCCATGCGTACTTTCCGTTTTCTCCGTTCATATCTTTCTCCTCGTCACAAAAGTATGATTTGTTATACTAATCATACTTTCTGCTTGTTATTTTGTCAATACTTAACCAAAGAAAAAGTCGACATTTCTGCCGACCTTCCCACTATTCTTCCCTATAAAATATCTGATCATATAAAAACTCATCCTTCCCAGAAATGCCAATCTCATGAGTCCAGCCAAGCTCAGCATCATAGGAAGCCGTGCGGTAGTACAATCGCACACCTTCCTCATTTTCATAATAGTACCCCGGCATCTGAAAGCCCACAAAAGCGGAAACTTCCTCCAGATAAATCACGTCCGTATCATACATGACCTTCTCCATCTCCGGGTAATTCTCCTCCTTGACTTTATCCAGTATCTCCTCCGCAGAAAAATCCGTAAACCTACTTCTATTTTCTTCATTTGCATAGAAGGTATCAAATATCGGCAACGGAACATCCATCTCCGGAACCTCATACTGCCCCCAGTCTCCATTCCCGGGGATATCCAAAAACCTTGGCGCGGAGATTTCCTCCGGCCAATAGTACTCATAAAGCACCGCTACGTTATTATCCTCAGAATACCAAGAGGCCTCACAGGTAGTGCACTGCTCCCGGAAATGGTGTGTCAGAGAAACACACTCCCCGCTAAGAGAATAGGAGTAGGAATCTACCAGGCGATTCATAACAAGCTCCCCCTCTGTCAGTTCAAACCACAAATCGTAGCCCCAGCGCCATGCGCTTCCACCATAAAAATGGATATGTAGCTCCCCATTTTCCTCAATGCGGGTATACTGGTACGGGTCACCCAAGGTTCCCCCCGCAGCACTGTCCAAAATCAGTTTTTCATGAAATGCAAGGCACTGGTAGTCTTCCTCTTTCGTAAAGACTGCCAGTGTGCGGTATTTCAGTACCTCCTCCGCATCTTCCGGATATTCATATACAATTACAATATCCTCTTTTCCATCCTGCCCCAAATCTCCTGTAAAAGTCTCCAGAATGGTCACCGCCTGAGGCATAGCCTCATTAAGTGATGCTATATCCGGCAAATGCTCCGCTGTAACAGAAAGCACCTCCTGCCAGTCAATCTCTACACTTTCCGGCTCTCGGGAAGGCTCCGGCATCTCACTTTCCAAAGGAGAAACATGAACCACAAAGGGCTCCGGTGTGGCTGTTTCCACCTGACTTTCCATCTGTAGCCCCGGGTCACTGCTTCCGCATCCACCGAAAAGCACCGGCAATAGCAAAAATATGATCCAAATCTTTCTCATGGCATAATCCTTTTTCTTTTATTCTACCAGATTCTACCACTCTTTTGCATCCTTTTTGCATCGATTATTCTTCCAGCTCTTCCAAAGGATTCACTGCTTCGCCATCCTCATAGACCGCAAAGAAAAGATTCACTCCCGTTGCCATACCTGTTCTGCCCATTTCTCCCACGGAGTCCCCGGTCTTCACTTCCTCGCCGACTCCTACAAAACACTCCTTAAGATGACCATACAAAATCACCCGGCCTTCCCCATCCATCAGCTCCACATAGTTTCCTTTTTCACTGTCAAAGCCTGCATCCGTGATGGTTCCATCCGTTACCGCATATACGGCAGCCCCTTCTTTTCCTGCGATATTCACATGGTCTGAGAAGTATCCGTTTACTTCATTCTCTCCAAAAGCAGATGCTATGGCACGGCTTTCCGTAGGCCACACCCATGCAGACACAGGTAATTCGCCCTCGTACATTTCATACTCCGGTGCCTCTATCCGTACATTCCCTTCCGGTTTTTGATGCTTCTCTACCACCTTCTCACTGTCAAAATCCACGCTCACCATCCAGTCCTGCCCGAAAGCAAAATAATTGTTGGTAAGCACCAGATAATAATGATCCCCATCTTCCAGTGGTTTCTCCAAAAGTGTCACATCATATGCCTCTGACAAATCCAGCGTGAGCACGCCGTCCTCACCGGCACCTATCTCCGTTCCTTGAAAGCCCACACTACATCCTTCTGTGGGAACAAGCTCCTCACCTGCCCACCGGCAAAGCTTTAAGTTCTCCTCCAGCTGAAGGACCTTATCCGAGGAATTGGTTATATGCACCTGCACAATCCCCTCTCCCAGATACTGCGTCCAAAAGCTTAGTTCATCCCCTTTCAGGCCGGAAAGCTTTCCATAACCAAAGGCAGACACCATCACCATGCACAGCATGGAGGCTGCGATGAATACCATTTTCTTACACTTAAATTTCATATATTCCTGCTCCTTTACCCGACATAAAATATTGTCCGTCAACCGCCTATCCGGCTGCACTGTTGGCGTAAGGGCATCTTTTATACGGTTATCAAAATCCATTAAAAAACCTCCTTTAGTTCTTCCCGCAGAAGCTCTCTGGCCTTATGCAATCTGCTCAGCACCGTTCCCCGGGGAATTTTCATGACCTCTGCAATCTCATTTACAGGCAGCTCCTCCATGTAGTAAAGAAGTGTCACCACCCGAAGCTTTTCCGGTAGTCGCTCCACCGCTTCCCGTACAAGCCTACGTTCTTCGGACATAAGCATCTGCTCCATGGTCTCATCCTGCTTCTCTAAAGCCCCGGCATCATAACCCTCCTCCAGACTCTGCATCCCGGCAATCCGGCTCCTCCAGGCATACTTTCGCCTTTTGTTCCGCCAAAGCCTGAGAGCAATGGACAACAGATAGCTCTTCACATTATTACCTGCATCCATCTTCCCCCTAAGCTCCGCAGCCTTTACAAAGGTATCTTGAAACAGCTCTTCCGCCTCCCACTGACTTAAGGTCAGACTTTTGCAGAATGCGAAAACGTCCGCACCATATTCCGTTATGCACATTTCCAGTTCCGTACTTGTCATTTGTTACTCCACTTCGACGTCTTATAAAGCAGCAATTGCCCTTACAATTATACATTGTAATATGTTTGGCTGACGATTCATTTTTTTGCAACAAAATAGTCCGTCTCAACCGAGGCGAACTATCCTTCTTAATGATTCAACAAAAACCTTACATACCGTTTATAGTTACAAATATCTACTCTTCTTTACTGCTGGAAGTCATTCCCTTATCAATGCGCTTGATACTGTTTTTAATAACTTCCTTTGCCTTCTCTGCATTATCCGTTTCCAGCAATGCCAAAATACTATCCAACAAAATACATAATTCCTGATTATTCATATTATCATCACCCATCACGAATTCCTCCTTTACAAATACATTATATCTGTATAGGGCGAAGTATGTAAAGTCTTTATTCAATTATTAAATACTCATTGAAAAAATACGGCGAACGCCAAAGAAATTAATGACTATATTAAATATATAGCACCAAAAATCATTTGTCAAGCTAGTCATTTAAACTCTAATATTAAATTTAGGGGGATGCCCAATTGCATCCCCCTAAATTCAAAACTGTCCTATCTTCTTTTGAAATTCAATCTCAAAATCCTTTTCAAACCAAAGCTCAACGGTATCAACCGCCGGTAACTCCACCATTCTCTTCGTCCAACTGGATAGATACATGGCATTGGATAAGGTCAGACTTTTCATGCCCTCCTGTCCCGGTGCAGTCAATTGCTCGCCATTTTCAATGGCATCCACAAAATTATTTAAGATGCCCACATGCATAGTGTTCGGTTCGTTGATTTCCATTTCTTTCCAGGAACCATTTAACTTGGCAAACATATCCGTGGCAGTCTTACGATACTCCGACTCTTTAAAGCCCAGTTCGCAAACCCTCAACAGCCCCTGCTCATACACCAAAAGTGCATCCTCCAGCGAAATCTCCAGTCGATTGATGCCCGGCGCCTCACCGGTAGTAGCATAAAAGGTTCCGGTGGCTCCCTCTGAAAATTCCAGATAAGCCGTCACCTCATCCTCCACCTCAATATTATGATATTTCCCTTCCTTACAAAAGGCCTGTACCCTCACCGGCATCCCGCAAATCCACTGTAGCAAGTCCAGATTGTGGGGGCATTGGTTTAAAAGGATTCCTCCACCATCCCCTTCCCAGGTTCCCCGCCATGCTACGCTGTCGTAGTAGGCATTGGGTCGATACCAGTCCGTAATCACCCAGTTGACACGCTTAAGGCCTCCATATACCTTACTTTCCACGATTTCCTTCATCTTCCGGAATGCGGGATTCATACGCTGGTTAAACACCATTCCAAAGACAAGCTCCGGATGAATCTCGGCGACCTCATTCATTCTACGTGCCTGAGATACGAATACTCCACTTGGCTTATCGCAAAGCACATGAAGCCCCAGTTCCAAAGCCCGCCTTACCTGTTCCTCATGAGCCTTATGAGGTGTCACCACAAGCACTGCATCCAGCCTTAGGCTCCCCTTCTCCACTGCCTGAAACAGCTCCTGCGCCGAAGCATATATGGGTACTTGATGCTTTGTCAGCTCCGGCAATTCTTCCAGCCGCTCCGGCTTTATACGGGTAATGGCTCCAATCTCCATCCCCGGCACATCACCATCATATATCATCCGGGCATACTTGCTTCCCATATTCCCCATTCCTATGATTCCAACTCTAATCATTTATCCTCTTTTACACCTTTCTATCTGAAGTTGGGTATATACAGAAAGAAACGCCAGCTATACCCAATTTCACCTCTATTTTTCACCACGCAAACGCTCTTTTGGGTATATAGAGCATCACAGTATTTCCCATACCCCTCAATTCATCAATCTCCAGGGTATGAAATCGCATAAATAATCCATATACCCAATCAGTTTACATAATACCATATTATCTCCCTATTCATGGGTACCTCACTCTATCAAAATCCCATATACCCCAAAAATATATTTTAAAGAAACACTCCCATTTTCATGATGATAAAAACAGAGGTGACATTCCTGCCACCTCTGAAATGAATCAAAATTTACTCTTCATCACTATTTTCAGCAACCTTAGAAGCTCTTGCCGCAACTTCCTTCTCCTGAACATCACTTGGAGCCTGCTCGTATCTTGCGAATTCGTAAGCATACTCACCACGTCCACCAGTCATGGAACGAAGGTCTGTACAGTAGCCATAAAGCATACTCATAGGAATATCCGCTTCGATGGTCTGCTTGCCACCTGCCACAGGGTTCATACCAAGTACACGACCACGTCTCTTATTTAAGTCACCCATAACATCACCGGTATAGCTGTCAGGTACGGTAACCTTTAAGCTTGCGATTGGCTCAAGAAGAATTGGATGAGCCTCCATGAAGCCCTTCTTAAATGCCATCTTGGCAGCCATCTTAAATGCCATTTCGGAAGAATCTACCGGATGATAAGAACCATCGTATAATACCGCCTTTACACCTACTCCAGGGTATGCTGCTAAAGGTCCTTTCTCGATGGATTCCTGAAGTCCCTTTTCCACTGCCGGGAAGAAGTTCTTAGGTACTGCACCACCAACTACTTCCTGTTCAAACTCATATCCTACCTCAGGGTCGGATGCAGGAGCAAATCTCATCTTTACATGACCATACTGACCATGTCCACCGGACTGCTTTTTATGCTTAGCTTCTACATCAGAAGTCTTCTTAATGGTCTCACGATAAGCAACCTTCGGCTGGCTCAATTCGATTTCTACCTTGTATTCATTTAAAAGTCTGCTACATACGATATCTAAGTGCTGGTCACCCATACCATAAAGGAGAGTCTGGCGGTTTTCTGCATCATTAACCACCTTCAAGGTCTGGTCTTCATGTGTCATCTTCTGCAGTGCCTGAGCAATCTTATCGATATCTGCTTTATCCTTTGGTTTATATCTCTTGTATGTATAAGGTGTGGAGATTTCCCACTTACCGAATTTAATCGGTGTAGCCTTGGTAGCCAAGCTGTTACCGGTTCTTGCTGCGGTTAACTTTGCAAGGGCACCGATATCACCTGCATGAAGCTCACTTACTTCGATAGGCTTATTGCCCTGAAGAACATAGAGCTTACCAACCTTCTCCTCAATATCTCTATCCACATTGTAAATCAGGTCATCCGTCTTCAGTACACCGGAATTTACTTTAATCAAGGAATATTTTCCAATGAAAGGATCTACGATGGTCTTCCAAATATAAGCGGATTTTGCCTTGGAGAAATCATAGTCAGCATGATAAATCTCGTTGGTCTTCATGTTGATACCTGCAACCTCACGGTTCTCAGGGCTGGG
>JAFTXD010000159.1 GCA_017461775.1 Lachnospiraceae bacterium | reverse complement strand
TTTTTTAACACAATAAAGCTTAACGGCGAGTACCGATATGGTGCTCGCCGCAACTGGTTATCCTTCATCCGTCACGCAAGCGTGACGCCTTCTCCCAATGGAGAAGGCTTAATTGCGGGGCGCAGCGCGCGCCGCTGGCGCGCGCCCTACGGCGGCGGCAACGCCGCCGCCCACACTTATACCCCTCCGCGCACCGCAGCTCTCTCCAGCCTGTCTCGGTCAAAAATTATCACCTTAGCGCACCCATTCAGTATCTCCTCGGAAATCGGATTTTCAACTAACCTTATAATGGTACGGCTCAGATTTCTTGCTCCGTATTTTCTGCTGTACCCCTCATGTGCAATAAATTCAACCGCCTCAGGGGTTATTTCAAGAGAATATCCCGCTTCCCTGACTCTGTCCTGAAGCTCGGAAAGCATATTGCGGCAGATTTCCCGCACATTGTCCTCCGATAAAGAATGAAAATGCACTATTTCGTCAATGCGGTTGAGAAATTCGGGTCGGAATGTGCTGTTGATTTCTCTTTCACCTTGCTCCTCCGCCTTCCCTGTAAAGCCAAGTCCTGAGGACTGAGCCTGACGTGAGCCTGCGTTGGTTGTCATGATTATGATACAGCTTTTAAGGCTTGCCTTTCGTCCATCTGCGGCAGTCACCTGCCCGTCGTCAAGAATCTGCAGAAGCAAGTTCAATACATCAGGATGAGCCTTTTCGATTTCGTCAAACAAAACAACACTGTGGGGCTTTTTCCGCACCGCTTCCACCAGCCTTCCGCCGTCCTCGTAGCCTGCATATCCTGCTGGAGCACCTATAAGGGCGGAAACGCTGTGCTTTTCCATAAATTCCGACATATCAAAACGTATCAGGGCATATTTATCTCCGAATAAAAGCTCGGACAACGCCTTTGAAAGCTCGGTTTTGCCAACTCCCGTAGGACCTGCGAAAAGAAATGTGCCGAGAGGGCGGTTTTTTCGGTTGATGCCTGAGCAGCTACGTTTTATAGCTGAACAAACAGCAGATACGGCTTGATTCTGACCTGTAATGCGATTTCTGAGCCTTTCTTCAAGCGTGAGAATTTCTTCCTCCTGTTCTCCGCTGACATTTACGGGAACTCTGCTCCGTCGCTGTACCGCTTTGGCAATATCTTCGGCAGTAACACGCAATTCGCTCTCCTTTCCGCTTTTAAGCTTTTCTGCTTCATCCTCAAGGCGACGCTCTTCATCTCTGATTTGGGCGGCAAGCGAAAAATCCTGAAGCAACACCGCCGTTTCCTTCTCTTCAGCAAGCTCACGCAACCTTTTTGAAATATTATTAGCGGCAGGACTTTTTTCAAAGTCGTTTATCCTGACCGCCGCACAGGCTTCGTCGATTAAATCTATCGCTTTATCGGGTAATTTTCTATCTTCTAGATATATAGATGACAATTTTACTGCAGATACAATTGCTTCATCGCTTACAGACACGCCGTGATATTTTTCGTATTTTTCACGCACACCATTGAGAATATCAATCGTTGTCTTTTCATCAGGTTCTTCTATCGCCACTGGCTGAAACCGCCTTTCAAGAGCATTGTCCTTTTCGATATACCTACGGTATTCTTCGGTTGTGGTTGCACCTATTACCTGTATGTCTCCACGTGATAATGCAGGCTTCAGTATATTCGCCGCATCGATTGCACCCTCTGCCGCTCCTGCTCCTACCAGTCCGTGTATCTCGTCAATGAATAAAATAATGTTTCCCGAACCGCTGACCTCCGCTATAACAGTTTTCAGCCTGTCCTCAAAATCCCCTCTGTACTTTGCTCCTGCAATCATAGCAGGAATATCAAGAGTGTATATTCGCTTATTTTTAAGCTCCGACGGTACATCCCCCGATACAATTTTCAGTGCAATCCCCTCGGCTACCGCTGTTTTTCCAACGCCGCTTTCCCCAACAAAGCAGGGGTTGTTCTTCCGTCTGCGGAGAAGTATACGCACTGCCTCGGAAATTTCCTTCTCACGGCAAAAAACGGGGTCAAGCTTACCCTCCTCTGCCTGTTTCGTAAGATTGACTGCGTATTTTTTTAAAGAGCTCAGCTTTTCATCCCGACGGTCAGGTGCTCTGTTTTTTGTATCACTCCCCTTGGCTTCCCTCATAAGCCTGTCGGTATTGACACCCATTTCCTTCAGGAGAACAGTACCGCAGCACTCCTCCTCGCTGAGGATTGCAATAAGTATATACTCAGTACCTGCGTGACTTCGGTTATCCTGCCGTGATAACTCAAGCGCCTTTTCGAGTATCCGCATACTACGGGGAGAAAAATCACGTACTGTAAGCTTTGTCGCTACCCCTCTGCCCATTGTTTTTCCGATTTTTTCCTCGATACCCTTTGCTGATACGCCATGGCGTGTCAGCAGTAAGGATGCCGCACCGTCCTCACCCGAGGACAAGCCGTAAAGCATATGCTCACTTCCTACAAATGTATGACCCAGCTTCATTGCAAAATTAAGCGCTTTTGTAAGTGCGGAGTTAGATTTTTCTGTAAAACCTCTGAATTCTGTCATTGTGTTTCCTTTCCTGAAAATATCAGTAACATTTTTTGCAAAGCCTCATATATTATATTATGAAACGTTTCATAAATATTTAATCAGGAGGACACAATCATGTTTGGTAATAACAGTTGTATCTGGATCATCGTTCTTATTCTCTTATTCTGCTGCTGCGGTAACGGTAATGGCTGCGGCTCCAGCACAAACGACAACTGCGGCTGTGGCTGCAATAACGGCTGCTGCTAAGGCGAGACGCCTTGGGCAATTCCTGCCTTTTGAAATATTCTGCTTTATCCAAGCAGGCAAAACGGCAGGAATACACAATACTGCTGTATCGCACCCGCACTAAAGGAAGCCCTTTGGGCGGTTCCGCCGCACGAAAAACAAGTGCTGTTTCACACTTTATTTGTGCGGCGGTAACTAAGGCGGTGCTGTGCAAAAAAATGGGGCGGCATAAGCCGTCCCTTATCATTTGTATTATTTAATCACAACGTTGGTGTACAGGATTGCGGCTCGCAACGCGAGCCGCAATCGGCGTTTTCCGCCGTTGACGGAAAACGCCGCGCGCGCCGCTGGCGCGCGCCTTCCGGCGGCAGCTCCGCTACCGCCTCCTCTTCCACCCACCACCTGCTTTCCCCATAACAACGAAGCCGCACAGCTTACGCTGTGCGGCTCTTGTATATATCTTTTGTTCTACATTTATCTTATAAGGCTATGCCTTATTTTTGCTTATTAATTACATTAACATCAAGCTTGTTGTAGGGTACATCAATACCGTCCTTGATGAACTGTCTGCGGATAGCTTCGATTGAATCAAAATAGATAGCCCAGTAATCAGAGGACTTGCCCCATAAACGTACTGTAATTCCGATGCTGCTAGCATCCATGCTGCAAAGGCGGATAAAGGGTGCCTTGTCACCGTCACGGAGAATCATTGCATTACCTTCGATTGCCTTGTTGATGGAAGCAATAGCTCTGTCAAGGTCTTCCTCATAAGAAATGGAAACAAGGTGGTCAACACGACGTGTTTCGGGATCGGAGAAGTTAACTACAACCGCAGAGGAAGCAACACCATTAGGAATAAATACCGCCTTGTTGTCAACGGTCATAATCTTTGTGTAAAGAATAGAAATGGCTTCAACCACACCCTCTTCGCCGCTGCACTTGATGTAACTGCCAACCTTGAAGGGCTTTTCAATAAGAATAAGGAAGCCGCCTGCAAGGTTTGAAAGGCTGTTCTGAAGTGCAAGACCTACGGCAACACCTGCTGTTGCAACAACAGCGATAATAGAGTCCATAGGAACGCCGAGGAATGTAAGTACAATAATGATTACAAAAGCGTTGAACACAATTTTTGCGGCAGACTGAGCAAAGCGTGAAATTGTAACATCAAGCTTTGACTTGTCCATTGCCTTACCCATAATCTTAAGTATGATTTTTGAAACAATCATACCGATTATAAGAATTACAATTGCAATTAAAATTGTAGGAAGCTTGCCCACAAAGCTGTCCCAGATGCTGTTGACCATATCGCCTATACGGTTTACGCTCTGCTCGGCAGCTTCAACGCCTGTCGCTTCAGCGGCAAGAAAATTAATTAAATTCATGTTAAAACTCCTTGAAAAAATGTAAAGCAGGCGCACTGACAAAGACGGTTATGAGCCGCCCTTGTCCTGCTTTCCTGCTCCACACTTAATTTTAATTATTTATCTCTTAATTATACGCAGCCCTGAGCCTTCATAGCTTCAGCAACCTTTAAGAAACCTGCAATGTTAGCGCCTGCAACGAGGTCATCGCCGAGACCGTATGTCTTAGCAGCACTTACGGAAGCTTCGAAGATGTTCTTCATGATGCCCTTGAGCTTTTCGTCAACTTCTTCAGCTGTCCAGCTGTATCTCATGGAGTTCTGGGACATTTCGAGACCGGAAACAGCAACACCGCCTGCGTTAACTGCCTTGGAAGGAGCAACGATAACGTTCTTGGACTTGAGGTAAGCGATAGCTTCGTTTGTTGTAGGCATATTGGAAACTTCTACGTAGTACTTTACGCCGTTAGCAACGATCTGTTCAGCTTCAGCCATACCAACTTCGTTCTGTGTAGCACAGGGCATAATGATGTCAGCCTTTGTGCCCCAGGGCTTCTGACCTGCAAAGAACTGTACGCCGAACTTGTCAGCATAGTCCTGAACTCTGTTGCGGCAGGAAGCGCGCATTTCAAGCATAAAGCCAATCTTTTCGGGAGTGCTGATACCGTCGGGATCATAAACGTAACCGTCAGGACCGGAGATTGTAACAACCTTACCGCCGAGCTCTGTAACCTTGAGAGCAACGCCCCATGCAACGTTACCGAAGCCGGAGATAGCAACTGTCTTGCCCTTGATGTCATCGCCGAAGTGCTTGAGCATTTCTACTGTGTAGTAAACTGCGCCGTAGCCTGTTGCTTCGGGACGGATAAGAGAACCGCCGTACTGAATACCCTTACCTGTAAGTACGCCTGTAAATTCGTTTCTGAGTCTCTTGTACTGACCGAACATATAACCGATTTCACGTGCGCCTACACCGATATCGCCTGCGGGAACGTCGAGGTCGGGACCGATGTGACGGGAGAGCTCTGTCATAAAGCTCTGGCAGAAGCGCATAACTTCAGCGTCGGACTTGCCCTGAGGGTCAAAGTCGGAACCGCCCTTACCGCCGCCCATGGGGAGAGATGTAAGAGAGTTCTTGAAAATCTGCTCAAAGCCTAAGAACTTGATAATACCTAAGTTTACGGAAGGATGAAGACGAAGACCTCCCTTGTAAGGTCCAATTGCAGAATTAAACTGCACACGATATCCGGTATTTACCTGTACCTGTCCATTATCATCTACCCAAGGTACACGGAAAATAATCTGTCTCTCCGGATTTACAATTCTCTCTAAAAGAGCATCTCTTTTATACTTTTCCTCATTTGCTTCGATTACTACACGAAGGGACTCCAGTACCTCCTTAACTGCCTGATGGAACTCTGGCTGAGCCGGGTTCTTCGCTACTACTAACTCATAAACCTCATCAACGTATGACATTTACATATCCTCCCTAAAATTATTATATGTATGAAAAGCTTCTTTTGTAAAAAAAGTCGCAGGATTCCTATCCTGCGACCCCATTGTCACTGCTTTTCTCTACGATGTATTATAATATGGATTTCCAAATTTTGCAAATACTTTATCGCACTAAATTAGAAAAGTTATCATTATTTTTTTAGTAAATTTGCACAAATTACTGTGAAACATACTCTGCTTTCACATAACCTACCTGGTCATCGTAAGCAATCTTACACCACTCACCTTCCAAGGCAATTAAATCCGCACTGTCTCCACCGACAAGTACACCGATGGCGTCAGAATCTGTGGTAGCCTCAGAACGAACCTTAACATTGGTGGTAGCAGTTACCTTACCGATAAACTGACTGGCATCCACTGTCTCTGCAATGTTCAGATACTCTGACTTGATGAATCCTTCCTGACCATCTGCAATAACCTTGCTCCAACCATTTGGACGCTGCTCAAGCACCTGCACCTTGGTTCCTTTGGTAACCTTAGAAACCTTTGTCGCCTGCTCACTATCCGATCCACGCAAATTCACTGTGGTGGTAGTTTTCGCATAAACAACCTGTGGCTCAGAAGTCTGTGCCGGTGCTGACTCTCCACCTTCGGAAGGTGCACCCTCTGTGCCATCCGGGGTATCCGTCACTTCTCCTTCACTACCTTCCTCGGTAGCTGCCACCTGTGCTGCCAGTGCTTCTCCGGTAGATTTCTGCACATCACTGACGATTTCCTGGATAAAATAGAATAAATCTGCATTATTTAAGAATGTCTCGCTACATTCTACATTTACACGATTGTAGAGCTCTACTACGTCATCCTGAAGATTTACTTCTCGAATATACTCCAGCTCTTCTTCACTTACATCTCCTTCATTCAGGTAGTAAGTGCCATCCTCCTTAGTACATACATAGAAGGTTTCCATACCGGAAATCACATCTGTAAAGTCTTTCACTGTCATCTGGAAATATACATACGCCAGACAAGAGCCCTCGATAGGTCCCGGCTTGGTATAAATCTCTAATAAAGGATAAGTTTCGATATACTCACTCATCTCTTTAATCTTAATCTCGTCGGTTTCACTCATATAATTAGAAATCGACTTAATAGTATCCACATCACCTAAAGCATACGCGTTATAATAAGTAGCTACCAGAGTATAAATTTCTCCGGTTTCATTTTTCTCTAATGATACAATCGGAGGCTCCGTATTGATTACCTCCTCGTGGGAACTTTCCACTTCCACTTCTTCCGAAGAACTTACTACCTCTTCGATTTCTCTACTTTCACTTGCATCCAGTGCAAACGAAACAGTCAACGCTACAGCAGCAATAATGATGATTGGGAAAATGATTTTGCTATGCTTCAAAATCGCAATAGCTAGTTTCCTTAATTTCTCTTTCAACATACTATTCACTCCTATTAGGTTTCCAGTTACACAAGGTGATGTAAAAATGCATCCGGTAGGAATCGAACCTACATTAAAGGCGTCGGAGGCCTCCGTTCTATCCATTAGACTACGGATGCAAATATTACAAAATTGTTACATCACCTTGTGTATAATACCACAAAAGGATTTAGATGTCTATGAAAAGTTATAAATTTATAATTCTTTTATCTTTCTCATTATATGCGTACAAGCTGTCGGAAAGAACCTCCTCTGGGTCTACCTTGGTACGATTGATCTCGAAAATCATCCTTTTCGTAGAAAGAATATCCATTTTCGGATGGTAAGGAACAATAATCACCTCATGCACAGAGCTGGGGATAATCCAAAAGCCGCCCCCCACTTTCGCCGCTATCTGTTCCAGCAAATCCGGATAAAGAATGGTAGCTGCTCCCTGAACCCGTTTTTCATTGGTCAGGACAAACATGGGACCCTGTTCTGCTTCGGCCTCCCATTTAAAAAGCTTCCTGTCCATACCCTCCATGCCCATAAGCTCTGCCAGAAGAACATCCATTCCCAAAATTTCCTTAGGATACAACTGGGGAGTGTTCTGCTGTGCAAGGGCAAACAACTCTTTTACATCGGTATTCCACATCTCCATGTGACTTCTCCGAACCAAAATAACGCCCTCGCCTAACATTATATCACTATATGCGCAGAAAAAGCAAATAGCAAGATACAGATAGGGAATAAAGGGAACATCCGCAAGAAGCTCCTCGTTGTACTTCCTGTTTACCAGGCGATAGGCAATCCGCCCCTTTACCCTTTCAAAATCCTTGAAAAAATTCAAATCAATATCTGCTTCCTTCGGTACAGACAGATAACTGTCCACAATAGCATTCGCTATTACGTCCATGGGAGTTCCCTCACAAAACGCCTGATAAAAGCTCTCCAAATAAATGGTGGGTGAGATATTCTTTCCTTCTTCGGTGATAATCAGACCACTCAGACGCACATTGTTATTCTTCAGTACCTCCTGAAGTCTGACCTCCGTTCCCTCAGCAAATCTCTGCTGTACCATATCCTTCATTAAATTGCAAAAAACTGTAAAATTCATCTGTACTCCTTCCCCATTGGAAATATACAGATAAAAAAGACAGTGAACTTTACGCTCACTGTCTTACAAGCTTTCACACGGAATTAAACTCTTGATAAATACTCGCCGGTTCTGGTATCAATCTTAATCTTGTCACCCAGGTTAACGAATAAAGGTACTGCAACAGTAGCACCGGTCTCAACAGTAGCAGGCTTGGTAGCACCGGTAGCGGTATCACCCTTGAAACCTGGCTCTGTATCAGTAATCTCAAGTTCTACGAATAAAGGTGGCTCAACAGAAAATACGTTACCATTGTGAGAACATACCTTACACATATCGTTCTCCTTAACGAACTTAAGAGCATCGCCAACAGTATCTTCGTTTAAAGCAACCTGATCATAAGTTTCAACATCCATAAAGTGATATAAATCACCATCAGAGTATAAGTACTGCATATCTTTTCTGTCGATACGAGCCTGAGGACACTTCTCAGTAGGTCTGAAGGTTCTTTCAATAACACCGCCGGAAATAACGTTTTTCAGCTTTGTTCTAACGAAATCTGCGCCCTTTCCCGGTTTTACATGCTGGAACTCAATTATCTGGAAAATAGCATTGTCCACTTCAATTGTAATGCCATTTCTAAAATCGCCTGCAGAAATCATGTTCTTATATTCCTCCTAATTAAAAATCGCAATAGTAATTCTCTAATAGTCTACACTATGCATGGACAAATTTCAACTCTTTTTTTGTGAAATTACATAATCTATTGCCATTAAATAACCATTTAAGCCCTGTCCATAGATTTGATTATCACATGCCGGTGCCGTTACGGAGATTTTCCGGAAGGCTTCCCTCTTGGTAATATCAGAAATATGAATCTCACACTTAGGTACCACGATACTTTCTAAAGCATCGTGAATGGCATAGCTGTAATGAGTATATGCACCCGGATTGATTACAATACCTTCCGTCCCGTCAAAATAAGCATCCTGAATACGGTCGATGATAGCGCCCTCATGATTGCTCTGAAACACCTCAATCTCATTTCCTGTTTCCTTCGCCTTATCCCCGATCAGCTTCAGTAGATAATCATAATCCTGTGCTCCGTAAATCGCTTTATCACGGATGCCAAGAAAGTTTAGATTTGGTCCGTTAATCACCAGAATCTTCATACTTTATTCCTCCCCTACTTTCGATGTAATCTCCTGCAATATCTCCTCAATGGAAAGCTCGTCCACGTCCAGAATATAATCTGCACAGCATTCATAAGCGTCCTTCCTGCTCTCCATCAGACTGCAAATCTTTCCTTTCGGGTCTTCGCCCTGCAAAAGAGGCCGGGTAGTATCATTCTTCAGTCTCTCATACACCGTTTCCGGGCGGATACGCAGATACACCACCGTACCCAGCCGCTTTAAAATCTCCCGATTCTCTTCCTTCACCGGAGTACCACCGCCCACGGAAATGATTCTGTCCTTAACCGTCTCCTCCAGTTCCAAAAGCATCTGTGTCTCAAGTTTCCTAAAAAAATCTTCCCCCTCTGTGGCGAAAATCTCCTTAATCTCCTTCTGCTGCTTTTTCTCAATTAATTTGTCAGTATCCTCGAAAATTCTGCGCATACGGTAGGACAGCCGAATTCCTACGGTGGTCTTACCACTGCCCATAAATCCAATAAGTATTACATTGTTCTTCTTCGCCATGTTACTTCATTGCCTCTTCCATCTGTCTGATACAGCCCTCTGCGGTCTCTCTGGAAATACGGATATCATTCCAAAGTTCAAAGGCGATAACCCCCTGATATACCAGCATTTTGGCTCCATTATACGCTTTTCCGCCATGCGCGGTGGTCAGCTGCATAAATTTTGTATTGGAAGGATTGAAGATTAAATCATATCCCACCTCTACCTTATCATAAAAAGCCTCATCACGGATAATCACATTCTCCACATCCGGATGCATCCCCACACTGGTGGCCTGAATCACAATATATTTCTTCTCTGTCAGTACCTGCTCATACTCTGCCAGTGCATAGGCTCTGGCAAACTCTGCACCAGCATAGCCGTTTACCTCATCAGCAATCTGCTGTGCCTTCTCTGCAGTACGGTTAAAGAGGATTACTCCTCCTGCCCCCTTATCCAGAAGCATCACGGCCACAGCTCTTGCCACACCGCCTGCACCTAAAATTACCACTTCTTTTCCGGTGATATCCACTCCATCATGGCACATGGCACGATAAAGACCGGGCATATCCGTATTGTAGCCCTTATAGCCATTCTCTACGCGGACCAGCGTATTTACTGCACCAATACGTTTTGCCAGTGGGTCTATATCCACCAGATACTCCAGTACATCGCTCTTATAGGGAACCGTCACATTACAGCCAAGGAGATTTAAAGCAAATGCCCCCTTTACTGCATGCTCCAGCATTCCCTGCTGCACATGAAAGGGTACATATACCATATTCTTTCCGGTCTGCTCTGCCATGAAATTCTGAATCAGCGGAGACATAGTATGCTCTACCGGATTCCCAATCAGTCCACAGGTTCTTGTATGACCATCGTATCTCATGTTATTTTCCTTCTTTCTTCCTCAGACTTCTATGATAAAAATACAGTACAATCCACTCCAGACGACGCTTTAAAACGATTTGGATTTCCTCCTTGGGATGAATGGGCTTTACCAGATAGGAAAATATACCGGTACGATTTGCGCCCCACACATCGGTAAAGAGCTGGTCTCCCACAAAAAGGGTATTTTTCACATCCGTCCCCATCATCTCCATAGCCTTCTGATATCCCTTCCGGGAAGGCTTGTCCGCTCTAAAAATATACTTTGACCCCACTGCATCCGCAAAGCTTTTTACTCTGGGCTCCTTGTTGTTTGATAAGGTACAGGTATCAAAGCCAATCTCTCGAAGCTGTTTAAAAAAAGAAACCGCCTTTTCATCCGCCGGTGCTCCGTGAGGAACCAATGTATTGTCCACATCAAATATCACACCGCGGTACCCTTTGGCATAAAGGGCTGCAAAATCAATCTCATAGGTAGAATTCGCTTCTACATCGGGATAAAAACATTTCAGCATAGCAAACCTTTCCATAGCAAAGCCGGAACACTTATGGTTCCGGCCTCAAGCATTCGTTATAATTTCTATTTTTCTTTTTCACCAATACGTTATATTCCTACTGTAATACCTTCTTCAGCTCGTCCATAAAGGTATTCACATCCTTAAATTCTCGATAGACAGACGCAAAACGGACATAAGCCACCGGATCTAAATCCTTCAGCTTATTCATGAGGAGCTCACCGATTACCTGGCTGGGAATCTCCTTCTCTTCCATATTGAAGATTTCGTTCTCCACCTCATCCACCAACTGGGTAATCTGCTGTGCACTGACCGGTCTCTTATGACAGGCTCTCAGCACACCACCCTCAATTTTGGAACGCTCATAAGTCTCACGGTTATTATCCTTTTTAATGATAATAAGCGGAATGGTCTCAATCTTTTCATAAGTGGTAAAACGCTTCCCACATTCATCACACACGCGGCGTCTGCGGATGGAATTATTATCCTCCGCCGGTCTGGAATCAATTACTCTTGTATTTTCATGATTGCAAAAAGGACATTTCATCTCAAGTTCCCCCTATATTTCTTACTTTATTATATAATAATCTAGCATTTTACGTCAACCAAAATAATATCCGGTCCAATTTGCTTTATTTCATTATAATTCACTGTCACCTGCGCCTCTGATTTAAATAAATTGCAACAACACAATTTCTCACGTACAAACAGCTTACAAATACATCCCCTGCACTCATCGAATTCAAAATCCACCACACGCCCCAGATTTTTACAGTCTCTGATGTTGATGACCTCTTTACATCGAAATTCCCGAAACAGCATTTTCATTCCCCCTTTTATATATGATATGCATATTTTTCCAATAAGTAGACAATACTACCTTCAAAAGAATGTGGAGGGTAAAACATATGGCTATCGGAAAAGTTGAGATTTGCGGTGTGAATACTGCCAAATTGCCCTTACTAAAGCAGGAAGAAAAGGAACTTTTATTTGCAAAAATTGAGGAAGGAGACCAGGATGCCAGAAACCGATATATCGAAGGAAACCTGCGACTGGTACTCAGCATCATCAAGCGATTTTCTTCCAGTAATGAAAATGTGGATGATTTATTTCAAATCGGATGTATCGGCTTGATTAAGGCCATCGATCACTTTGATTCCTCGTTAATGGTACAGTTCTCTACCTATGCAGTTCCTATGATTATGGGGGAAATTAAAAGATATCTTCGGGATAACGGTAGCAGCATCCGGGTATCCCGTTCCTTAAAGGATACCGCCTATAAAGTTATTTACACCAGAGAACAGATGACCAAGAAAAACCTAAAGGAGCCAACCATCGAAGAAATTGCCGCAGAAATCGGCATTTCCCCGGAGGACATTGTATATGCCATGGATGCCATGCAGAGTCCCATGAGCCTGTATGAACCCATTTATACCGATGGCGGCGACACCTTGTATGTTATGGATCAGATCCGGGACAAAAAGAGCAGCGAAGAAAATTGGGTGGAGCAGCTTTCCATCTCAGACGCCATCGAGCGCCTCTCCTCCAGGGAAAAGGAGATTATCACTCTGCGCTTTTTTGAGGGAAAAACCCAGACAGAGGTAGCTGCCATGATTGGCATATCCCAGGCACAGGTATCGCGTCTGGAAAAAAATGCATTAAAAATCATGCGGTCTTATTTAACCGCATGACCTTAGGATACTTCTTTCTTTTTTAGAATACCATGGGCGAGGGTATATAGAATCAGTCCGATTACTGTACCAAGCCCATTGGTAAGGATGTCATCAAGCTGAAAATATCCCCTCTGGGTAATCAACTGCATACACTCAATCCCCCAGCTGAACAAAATCCCCCAGACAATACTGGTGAAGAAATTCCGCATGGCCGGAATACGAAGCGCAGCCAGAAAACCAAAAGGAACAAACAAAAGCACATTTTCTATCACATAAGCCTTATTTCGGTCATTAATTGCCCATGTCGAACCGATTTCCAAGTCAAAGCCCTGTCTGGTTCCCGATTCCCTGGACAAAAATGTGATAAACAGTATGGCGATAACGTAAGTGCAAAAGAATGTGGACGAGATAGGTGGCAATGGTTCCTTCCCTCTTATTCTGCGAACCACATTCACCACCAGTACAACCAGCATCACGGCAAATGCTGCCACAACCAAATCCGGAAGGTACCGAAGGGTGTCCAGCATATCCTTAATCAGATACGCCAGCATACTCGCTCCAGCGCCCCCATGCGCTCTCCCACTTTTCTTTATCCTCAAACAGTCTCTGATTCATCCAGCGGATAGCATCCAGAATCCCATCCTCGTCAAAGGAAAAATAATTAACCGTTTTCTCTTCCTCTTTGGTATTAAAATAGTTAAAGGGCTCCGGCCAGACCGTTACCTTCAGCACCTTCTCCTCATCCTTTACTGCGCCCTCTCAGCGATACCTCATTCCTTGATGACAACCGGTATATTCTGTTTTCTTCAAATATTCCATGGATAAAATATCTTCTCTATTAATCACGCTTTATAACCTCTTTGCATTTCGTTTCACTTTAGTATATACAACTTTTCCGTTTTTGAAAAGGTTTTCAATATGGTTAATTTATACTAATCATTTCCCGTTTCAACCTTTTCATGATTTTTTTCTCCAATCTGGAGATGTAGGACTGGGAAATCCCAAGTAAGTCCGCCACCTCCTTCTGGGTCATCTCCCGCTCCTCTGCATCGCAGAGACCAAACCGTAGATTGATAATGGTCTGTTCTCTTTCCGACAGCTTTTCAATGGCTTTTTTCAAAACACTCCGCTCCACCTCATTCTCAATGCCACGATAGGTAGTATCCTCCTCTGTGCCCAGAATGTCGGATAGTAACAGCTCGTTTCCATCCCAGTCCACATTCAAGGGCTCATCAATGGATACCTCCATCCTGGTTTTATTATTTTTCCGCAAATACATCAGAATTTCATTTTCAATACATCTGGATGCATAAGTGGCAAGCTTTATATTTTTGTCCGTCTTATATGTATTGATGGATTTGATTAACCCAATGGTACCGATGGAGATTAAATCCTCCACCCCCACGCCGGTATTATCAAATTTCTTGGCAATATACACTACCAGACGCAAATTCCTCTCAATCAAGGTTGCCTTTGCCTCACCATCATACTCCGTGCCCAAATCCTGCAAAATCCGGTTTTCCTCCGCCTGATTTAAGGGTGGCGGCAACACTTCACTTCCACCGATGTAGTGGATTTCTCCCCTCTTTTTCCGAAATACTCCATTGTCCTTATAAGACACCTTCCATCTTGCCATTCCCGGCATTACTACTTTCCAAACCATATGCTTTCCCCTCCATGCACTTTTCTTACTTTGCTGAAAGATTCCCGGATGAATAATCATCCCATAATCACTTTCCTCAGAAATTTCTTCACTGATTGCAACATAAACATTGTAGAACCTGTAATAGATTCCCTTTTTCTCCAAGTACATCATTGGAACTGGATAGCCCTCCAGCATTCCCCTTCTGTTGCCCACACTGGTATAAGGTATCATCCGCAGTCCCGGTGGTCTTTTGTCGCCAAAAAGCATTTTAAAATAACGGGCCCCCAAAACACATACCGGCAAACCACTGATGGGCTCTATCAGGGAATTACCGCTGTCCACAAGCCCCGGCAGCTGTAGCCTGCTTCCCCCGCCAAAAAGAGTAACACCCACATCCTCATCTGCCATTTCCTCCTTCATATACTTTAGGGCCAGAAGTAAAAGAAGCGCACCTCCGGCCACCGCAGCAGCTACGGTTCCCAGCCCCAGGTACCAGAAAACGGGTCTTAGTACAAGAATTCCTCCTCCCAGGAGTAATGTCAGAATACTCATCTGCTTTACAATTTGCCAGTAACCCTTTTTACTTTGCCGTCCAAAGGAAATACGAAGCATTCCCAGCAAGGATATCCCTGTAAAAAGAAAGGTTCTCCAGTCATCTGCGCCCCAAAGATAGGGACAGATGGCAATCAGGGCGCCCGCCATGCCACCTGCAATAATTCGTCTCAGGGAAGCCTGTAACAGCAGTGTCTTCTGCAGCAGATATAAAAGGTATAAGTTCAGTACTATGTGCACCAGAAAAAGAACATCTACATAAATCGCAATCTGCATCCCATCACCCTTTCTCTAAGCATCATACTCTCTGGATGGGCGAAAAAATGTCGCAATTTTAAAATGTAAAAAAAAGAGCTGCCCCTCCAAAGGACAGCTCAAAAAATCATTTATTACTTTTTCTGCAGGAAATCCGGAATCTTTAAGGACTTCTCTTCTACATTGCTACGGATATCCGCCGGCTTATTGATACCGATAATAGGCTTAATCGGCGCAGTTCCCACAGGTACTGTGGAAGACTGGTTTGTCTTAAGCACAGAGGATGGGATATTCAGTCCTTTCATGGTAGGTGTGGTCACATGGGCTGTAGGATTTACGTAAGCACGTCCTGCACCTACTCTGCCGGAAAGAATAGGGGTAGCCCCTTCTAAGCCGGTAGCAATAACGGTAATGGAACAGGTATCTGACTTGGACTCATCAAACATTGCACCAAAGATAATATTTACTTCATCCCCTGCAAGCTCCTGAACATAACCAACAGCATCGGATGCATCTGCCAGAGTAATATCACCGGATACATTGATGATAACGTGACTAGCACCGGAAATAGTGGTCTCTAACAGAGGACTCTCCACTGCCATCTTCACAGCCTCAAGAGCCTTATCATCACCCTTACCATCACCAATACCGATATGAGCGATACCCTTGTCCTTCATAACAGTCTGCACATCTGCGAAGTCCAAATTGATGATAGAAGGAACATTAATCAGGTCGGTAATACCCTGCACAGCCTGCTGAAGAACCTCATCTGCCTTCTTAAGTGCCTCCGGCATGGTGGTTCTGCGGTCTACAATTTCTAAGAGCTTATCGTTAGGAATTACAATTAACGTATCCACGTTTTCTTTGATTCTTTCAATACCGCTTAAAGCATTCACCATACGGGTCTTCGCTTCAAAACGGAAAGGCTTGGTCACAACACCAACGGTTAAGATGCCCATTTCCTTAGCAATTCTGGCTACTACCGGAGCTGCACCGGTACCGGTACCGCCACCCATACCACAGGTAACAAATACCATATCAGCACCCTTTAATGCTTCTGCAATATCTTCTACACTTTCCTCAGCCGCCTTCTCGCCTACTTCCGGCTTAGCACCTGCACCCAGTCCCTTGGTCAGCTTCTCACCAATCTGAATATGCTTCGGCGCCTTACAAAGGGTAAGTGCCTGCTTATCGGTATTGATTCCGATAAATTCTACACCGTCAATTTTCTCATCTATCATTCTATTAACAGCATTGTTGCCCGCTCCGCCGACACCAACAACGATAATCTTTGCAGCTGCTTCTGCTTCGTTTGTCTTAATTTCCAACAAAGGTTTGTCCTCCTTCATCCTCGCATAAATTCCATATATTTTATCATATAATCAAATCCAAAAATAAGCAACACATTTTTTCCACATTTGAAAATATTTTTATTCCATTACGAATTCAAATTGTCCATTTCGAAGACCACCATTTTCTCGTCTTCTGAATAATTTTCCATGCGGAGTGTCCCGCTTTTTCCCTGTAAATCCATTAAAAATACAGGCAAATCCATGATTTTTTCTTCCAGCTTATCATCGCTTCCCAAAGATACCTTGATTTTGTCAAAAATCAGAGTAATGTCCGAGTGGCTCTTATAGTGTATCTTCTCCACAACCAGCTCATATTTCCCCAGCAGCTTGGTGATATCCATAATGGTTTCAAACACCTCATTATCCGCTATGGGTAGCCGCTCTCCCAGCACCAGATAATCAAATTTCAGTCCGGTAATCTGGGGAACACCTATGGTTTTCACATCCGAGCTTTCAATCACGTACCCATCCTTGTCAAAATACATGAATGTATCCATGAATTCCACATAACCGGCCAGGGACTTCTCATACACCGTGATTTTGATAGTATCTGGTGCCAGAATATCCACATCCATCACATCCACGAAAGGAATATTCTCCACTCCCTTTTCCTTATATTTCATACTAAGGTACAGGGAGTTGTGTCCAAGGGGCCCTTCCATCACCATATTCTGTATCTCCTCCGTAGAATAGTGGAGATTTCCCTCCACATATACGGTGGTAACACTACAATGGCTGAGAAGATGGAAACCGATACCTAATATCAACGCTATCAGCATCAGAAAAATCAGTATTTTAATTCCAATGTTCTTTCGCCTTTTCTTATACACAGATTAACTCCTAGCTATTCCACTAATTTAATACTTCTGGCAACACTCATTACTACGCCGATTTCCAACAGAAGGAATATAACGGACGTACCACCATAGCTGATAAAGGGCAGGGAAATACCGGTATTGGGGATGGTATTGGTTACTACCGCAATATTCAGTATCACCTGTATAGCAATCTGGGCAGCTACGCCGATAACCAGCTGGGAGCCAAACATATCCTGTGCATTGATGGCGATGATGACCATTCGCCACAGCAAAATAAGAAACAGTACAATAATCAGAATACCGCCAAAAAGTCCCAGTTCCTCACAAATTACGGAGAAAATCATATCGTTCTGGGCTTCGGGAATAAATCCCAGCTTCTGCATACTCTGACCAAGTCCCTTGCCCCAGATACCACCGGAACCAATGGCATACAGCGCCTGCACGGTCTGGAACCCCTTCCCCTGGGAATGGGCCTCCGGGTCCAGCCATGCTACGATTCTCTCAAATCGCCAGCTTAGGCCATCGTCCATACCCACATTTTTCATGTACATCACAAAGGCAACCACCGCCGCTATACCGATAACTGCCAGTATGATAAATACACTGTAATTGCGGTTTTCCACGAAAATCATCACCACACCGATACCCAGTACGATGATGGCAGAGCTCAAATTACTGGTCAGCAGATATACTCCAAGTGCCATGGCGCCACTGGCCAGAAGCAAAATCAAATTGCCCCCAAGCTTTCTGGCACCTTTTCCCATCTTACAAATCATGGTGGCGCAAAATAAAATTACCGCTATCTTTGCCAGCTCTGCGGGCTGAAACTGCTGTCCTCCCGGCAGGGGCAGCCACCTTTTTACACCATGGGACTCAATTCCAATAATGGGTACCAGTGCCAGTAATCCAAAGGAAATCACATATCCCCAGCCATAGAGCTTTTCGTACCACTTATAGGGAACAAAGGTTACTACCGCCATACCCACCAGGCCGATACCTACCGCAATCAGCTGCTTCACCAGAAAGAAGGATTCACTGCCATATTTGGTATATGCCTCATAAGAGCTTACGGAATATATCATCATCAGACCAAAGCCTACCAGAAACAGTACGATAAACAGCAGACTGTAGTCAAAATAGTACTCCGTACGTTTCTTCTTTTCTTTCTTCACAAAATCACTCCTTAAGACCATTTACATAATCCTTAAACATTTTGCCCCTTACCTCATAATTCGGGAACATTCCCCAACTGGCGCAAGCCGGAGATAACAGCACTGCATCTCCCTCCTGGGCAAGCTGGGTGCAAAGCGCCAGACATTCCTCAAAGGTGTCCGCCATTTTTATCTTATCAAAGCCATGAGCCTTGGCACACTGTGCAATTTTTTCTCTGGTCTGACCGATAAGCACCAGCCACTTTACCTTATCCTCAAAAGCCTCAATCCACTCGTCATATTCACTATGCTTATCGTAGCCGCCTCCGATTAGGATAGTAGGCTTACTCATGGCCTTTATGCCTTGAATGGCTGCATCCGGGTTGGTTCCCTTGGAGTCGTTGTAATAATCCACGCCCCTCTTGGTGGCCACAAACTCAATGCGATGCTCCACTGCACGGAAGCTCTTAATCACCTTTAAAATGGTATCCATAGGCACATCCATAGCCCGACTGATTGCAATAGCAGCCATCACATTTTCCACGTTACAGATTCCCACCAGATTCATATCCGTATGTATATTCAGAAGCGGCTTCACAGCCCCCTCCACACTCTGACAAATCATATCCCCATCCAGAAACAGACCGTTCTCCAGCCTTCTTGCAGAAGAAAAATACACTACCCTTGCAGGACACTTTTCCCCGAAGGCTCTGGTATACTCATTCTCGTAGTTCAGCACACAGGTCTCTTCCCCGGTCTGGAACATGGCAATGCGCTCCTTTGCACCGGCATAAGCCTCCATGGTATAGTGGCGGTTTAAATGGTCCGGTGTCACATTCAAAATAGCTGACACTGCCGGATGAAAGGTCTGTACCGTCTCTAACTGAAAGCTGCTCAGCTCTCCTACTGTCACGGAATCCTTTGTGGTTTTTAAAGCTTCCAAAGTATAGGGATAACCAATATTTCCCACTACAAAGGTCTTCTCCTCTCCTACGTGGGCCTTCATAATCTCACCAACGAGAGTGGTGGTTGTGGTCTTACCATTGGTACCGGTGATGGCTACCACCTTCCCCTGCTCCACCATATATCCCAGCTCAATCTCGCCGATAATGGATGCCCCCTGCTCCCGCAGTCTGTTTACCATGGGAATATCCGTTGGCACACCCGGACTGAGCACTACCACTTCCACGGTCTCATAGAGTCCTTCCGGAAGCTCTCCGGTGTAACACTCCGCGGTCACGCCCTCAGGAAGCTTCTCTGCCAGCTGTGCTGTGGTCATCTCCTTATTTCCATCAAAGAGAATAATTTCTGCATTCATTTTATTTAATAAGGTAACGGCCCCGATACCACTGATTCCGCAGCCCACTACCAGACATTTTTTTCCTCTCAACATCGTTTCACCTTCCATATGTAAAAAACTATATCCTTATTGATTATAATCGAAGCCATCTTTTGCCGCAAGGTAATAAGTTAAATTCCCTCAACGCCCAGATATGGCAGTATATTTTCATACAATTGCCGGATAATGGGGGCAGCTACCAGTCCACCATAGTAAAGTCCTTTGGGATTGTTTACAATGGCAATGGCAATTACCTGTGGGTCGTCTGCCGGCGCAAAGCCCACAAAAGAGGAAATATACCTTCCCGTTCCTCTGGGCAAGGTCTGGCTGGTGGCCGTTTTTCCTCCCACAGAGAAGCCTTCCACCTTTCCGTTCCCTCCACCGCCTTCCGATACTACCTTTTCCAGCATCTCCCGCATAATTTTGCTGGTCTCCTCCGATACAATCCCGGATGCCTCCGGAAATACCAGCTTCTGCGTGGCTGCGCCGCTGGCATCTGCAATATAATTACCCAAATGTGGGGTAATACGTGTTCCCCCATTTATGATAGAAGATATGGTGGTCAGAAGCTGAATGGGCGTAATCTGAAAGGACTGCCCGAAGGATACACAGGCCAGCTCTACCAGCCCCATATTTTCTTCCTTATGCATAATGGTACCTGCTTCACCGGGCAGGTCGATTCCGGTTTTGTTAAACAGACCAAACTGTTCAAAATAATCGTAATATCTTTCTATCCCCAGCCTGAGCCCCACATTAATATAGCTGGGATTACAAGAAGCCATTGTGGCACCCTCGAAGGTAAGACTTCCATGTCCGCCAACCTTATGGCACTTGATTTTCCTATCCTCTACAATGATAAATCCCGGACAGGAAAAGCCGGTTTCTCTGGTAACCACGCCCTCCTCCAGACCAGCTGCACCGGTGATTACCTTAAAGGTAGATCCCGGTTCATAGGTATCATTTACGCACCCATTTCGCCACATCTGGTTCAGCGCATCCTGCCTTGCCTCTCCGGTAAGGTCATTTAGCTCCTCCGGGAGAGTAAAGGGCTCGTTGGGATTATATTCCGGTACGCTGGTCATGGCGTAAATTTCCCCGTTTTGGGGATTCATTACAATAATGGACACGCTTTCCGCTTCTTTACTTTCCATGGCACTGTACGCCAGCTGAGTAGCATAGGACTGAATATTGATATCCAGTGTAGTATAAAGATTACTACCCGCCTCCGGCTCATCCCGTCGCTCTCCTGCCAGGGAATACTCGATTCCTCTTGCATCCGTCATGGTAAGAATCTGGCCCGGCTGCCCCTGCAGGTACTCATCATACTTTACCTCCAGGCCGATGATTCCCTGATTATCCGCTCCGGTAAAGCCCAAAACCTTACTAGCCAGTTCCCCATAGGGATAATACCGTTTATAATCCTCATCCACCTTGACCCCATCCAAATCATAGGCACGAATCCGGTCACCGGTTTCCTTATCCACATTGCTCTTAATCCGCTCAATAGAGGTATACTTTTCCACACTCTTTCGAATACTGTCCGCAGACATGCCCAGCTCCTTACTGAGAACCTGCACAACTTCATCCGGATTGGTAATCTGATTATGTATGACAGAAATGGTACACACCGAAATATTTCCTGCAAGCACTGTACCATTCCTGTCCAGAATCAGCCCCCGGGAAGCCTTGATATTCCGCTCTCTTTCATGTAGCTGGGTAGCCTTTTGAGAATAATACTCCCCCTGCACAAGCATCAGATATCCAAGCCGGGCAACCAGACCGATGAAAAGTGCCGTACATGCCCAAATAAAAAAGAACATCTTCTTCCGGTGAACCATAGTGTTTCGCAAACTGGACATAAAAACCTCATAGTATGAACCCTTCGTATTATTCTATGCTTCATACCATGAGGTTATTCTCATTTCTAAGGTGCTGTGGTCGCCTCAGGCGCCGGTGATGGCGATGGCGTCGGTGCATACATATCCAGAAGCTCCTGCTTACGATTTGCAAGCTCTTGCTGCTCCGCCTTGCTAAGCTCCTCCGTCATAAAAATATTCAGATAAGGAAGGACTTCCGTCAAAACATTTCTTACAATACCGGTAGCAAATTTCGCATCGTCCTGCTCCTCGGCATTGGGTCTGTCCACTACCACATAAATGGCAATCTGTGGGTCATCCGCCGGTGCAAAACCGATAAAGGATACCACATACTCATCATTATCACGGGGGAGAGTCTCCGCCGTACCGGTTTTACCACCGATGGCATAGCCTGCCGGTCTGGCGGTTCTACCTGTAATCTTCCTGTCATTCTCACGCATAACTACTGCGGTGCAATAATCTACTATCTTCTCAGAGGTACTTTCTGATACTGTCTGCCTAAGGACTCTGGGTTCAATATGCTCCACTATCGCTCCACCGGAGGTAGTGATTTTATCTACCAGATGGGGCTCATAGTAATTGCCACCATTGATTAAAGAACAGAAGCCGGTAATCACCTGAATCATGGTTGTATTAAAGTTCTGACCGAAGGAATTGGTAGCAAGATCCGCATCTCCCATACTCGCATCAAACAAAAGCCCTGCCGTTCTTGCCTCTCCTGCGGAATCAATATTGGTTTTTAAACCGAAGTTGAAAATCTGCTGAAACTTGGAGAAATTCGCCTTGCCTGTTGCCTGGGCAATCTCCATTAATGCTACGTTACAGGACCATGCAATGGAATCCTCCACCGTCACACTACCATCTCCCCAGGTAGAATGGCAATGAATATCATGTCCGCCAATATGCAGCTTACCATTACAAGTATACACTTCATTCCCGGTAATGGCGCCACACTCCAGTGCCGTTGCCACCGTAAAAGGCTTTGCTACCGAACCCGGCTCATAGGTATCCGCAATACAGAAATTCTTCCATAAATAATTGTAGTTCTGATATAAATGGTCCCCCTCTAAGGTTTCCAACACGCTTTCCGTAATATAAGTGGTGGGCTTTACCTTATTGCCGATCTCATCCACCAGCACATTTCCCAAAAGGGCGGACGCATCCCTTGGATTATTAAGGTCAAAGGTAGGATAGCTGGCCATCCCCAGGATATTTCCGGTATGTATCTCCATAAGGATGCAGCCTACGTTCTCCGCACCATTTCCGGTCCTCACCTTGTTTTTATTGGTTTCATTGAACTGATAAAGGGCCTTCTCAATCATGCCCTGGATATTGGCGTCAATGGTGGTGTGAATGGTATACCCATCCACTGCCGGCTTAATGGTTCTCTCCAGGGAAGAGTCATCATTGAGATAACCAAATTCCCTGCCGGTGGTTCCGTTTAACACCTCGTTATAATACTCCTCCAGCCCATAGGTACCCGTATTATCCTTGCCGGTAAAGCCGATAACATCTGCTGCCAGACTTCCCATGGGATAAATTCGCTTATACTCCTCTTCAAACCACACACCCTTAATTTTGGAATTCTCATTTTGAGCCGCCTTAAATCCACTGATTTCCTCATAGGAAAGCTGCTTTAAAGGTACATAATAGGAAGAAGAAGCATGACTCATTACATACTCACGGATTGCACTCATATCCAGTGCAAAATGCTCCCCCAGTGCAGTCATAGTTGGCTCAAGATAGGGCTGCTCCCCCTGCACCTCACTCAAGATAACCTTGGAGTCAATGACCAGATTGTATACCTTTTCACTGACGGCCAGCTTTGTCCCCTGGGCATCCACAATATCTCCCCTGCGGAAGGGAAGGGTGGTGGAATCATACTCCTGCTGGGACAAAATCTGCTTGGTATATCTGGTTCCATCCTCAGTGGTAATCTTTACCAACCTAAGGGCTAATCCCACAAAAGCCAGTAGTATCACAGCAAAGGATACTACCAGCTTCTCTTTCATATGTTTTTCTATTTTCTTCGGCTCTTTTTTCTCTTTTTTAAGCTCCTCTTTCTTCAACTGCTCTCTCCTTAGTTGTCACCGCTGATTTTGCGAACGTAATCATAGCCTGC